>SDZP01000427.1 GCA_004144935.1 Caulobacteraceae bacterium
CCTTCGAACCGGTCGAGGGCGTGCGCCGCATCCTGTTCACCGGCATCGGCGGCACCGGCGTCACCACCGTCGCCTCGATCCTGGCCATGGCCGCCCACGTCGATGGCCGCAGCGCCAGCGTGGTGGACATGACCGGCCTGGCCCAGAAGGGCGGCTCGGTGTTCAGCCACGTGAAGATCGGCGAGACCGAGACCACCATCGTCGGCGGCCGCGTCCCGGCCGCCAGCGCCGACGTGCTGATCGCCTGCGACCTGCTGGTCGCCGCCTCGCCGGAAGCCCTGGCCCTGTTCTCGAAGCAGAAGACGGTCGCCTTCGGCAACGCCGACTTCTCGCCGACGGCCGACTTCGTCACCAACCGCGACGTCCGCTACGACACCGCCGGCATGGCCCGCCGCATCCGGGGCGCGACCAAGGACTATCAGGCCTGCCCCTCGCAGGCCCTGTCGCTGCACAAGCTGGGCGACGAGATCTACGCCAACATGATCATGCTCGGCTTCGCCTGGCAGAAGGGCGTGATCCCCGTGTCCAGCCGCGCCATGTACCGGGCCATCAAGCTGAACGGCGTCGACGCCGACGCCAACATGCAGGCCTTCGAGGTCGGCCGCAAAGCCGCCGTCGACGAGGCCTTCAAGGGTCTGCCGGAAGACGTCACCCCGACGCCGGAAACCATGCCGCTGGACGAGCTGATCGCCCACCGCACCGCCGAACTGGTCGGCTACCAGAACCAGGCCTACGCGGACCGCTACGCCAAGCGCGTCGCCCAGGTCCGCGCCGCCGAAACCGCCGTCGGCGGGGCCGAGGCCCTGACCCGCGCCGTGGCCGTCAATCTCTACAAGCTGATGGCCTACAAGGACGAGTACGAGGTCGCCCGCCTCTACACCGACGGCCGTTTCGCCAAGGAACTGGCCGGGGTGTTCAAGGGCGGCAAGGCCAAGATCTGGATGTCGCCGCCGCTGATCGCCCCCAAGGGGCCGGACGGCAAGCCGCAGAAGATCGCGCTCGGCGGCTGGATGCTGACCACGGTGCTGCCGATGCTGACCAGGATGAAGGGCCTGCGCGGCGGACCGTTCGACATCTTCGGCAGGACCGAGGAGCGGCGCATGGAACGAGGCCTGATCGCCTCCTACGAGGCCGGCCTCGACCGCCTGCTGAGCGGCCTGGACGCCGATCACCTGCCCCTGGCCGCCCGCATCGCCGCCATCCCGGACAAGATCCGCGGCTACGGCCACATCAAGGAAGCCAGCGTCAAGGTCGCCGAGCGCGAGGAAGCGGCGCTGTGGGCGCAGTGGGAGAAGAAGGCGGCGGCTTAGGCAGTCTTCGCCGCCCTTACCCGCGTGAACAGGTAGAGCACCAGGGCCAGCACGATCATGCCGCCGGCGATCGCCGGAGCCTGCCAGTTGCCCGTGGTCAGCCGCACGACCAGCAGCCCGCCGCAGCTGAGCACGCCCAGCAGCGGCACGATGGCCGGCGGCTCGAAGGCGCCGCGCGGCTCGCCCTTGCGACCCTTGAGGATCAGGTAGGCGGCGTTGACGACCACGAAAACGGTCAGCAGCAGCAGCACCGTCGCCTCGGCCAGCTGGGTGACGCCGCCCGACAGCACCAGCACGATCAGGATGGCCAGCAGCAGGCCGATGGCCACATGCGGCGTGCGGCGGCCGGGGTGGACCCGGGCCAGGGGCGAGGGCAGGCGGCCGTCCCTGGCCATGCCGAACAGCAGGCGCGAGGCGGTGACGTAGTTTACAAGGGCGCTGTTGGCGACGGCGGCGATGGTGATGACGATGAAGGCCCAGGCCGGGAACCAGGGCGCCGCCTTGGCCATGACATCGGCCAGCGGGGCCTTGGCCGCCCCCAGCGCCTGCCAGGGGATGACCGAGACGGCGGTGATGGCGACGCCGATATAGAGGACGGCGGTGACGCCCATGGCCAGGATCATGCCCAGCGGCAGGGTCACGCGGGGGTTCTTCACCTCCTCGGCGACGTTCAGGCTGTCCTCGAAGCCGACGAAGGCAAAGAAGGTCAGGGCGGCCCCCTGCAGCACCAACAGGGGGGCGAACACCGTCGCGGCGCCCGAGCTGGAGGGGGCGAATTCCAGCAGGTCGGCCTGGCCCCAGAACCGCGCGCCGACGGCGATGACCAGGATCAGCCCGCCGGCCTCCACCAGGGTGCAGACCATGTTGACCCAGATGGATTCCTTGATGCCGCGAAAGACGATGCCGGCCATCAGCAGCAGGTAGCCGAGGCCGAGGATCACCGCCGGAAACTCCGCCAGGATCGGCGCCCGCTGCAGGTTCTCGGCGATGACCAGGGCTCCGGTGGCGATCGAGGTCAGCCCGGAGAAGGCGGTGGCCATGCCGACCACATGGGTCAGCAGCGGCCGGCCGAAGGCATGGTGGGTCATGTAGGCCGCGCCGCCGGCCCGGGGATAGCGCGACCCCAAGGCCGCGTCGAGGAGTAGTCGCCGGTGATGATCGGGTACCCGGCACCGCCGTCGAGGTCCTCGGCCTCGACCAGGTCGGGCAGCGGCTGGACCTGGCCGTCGCCGCCGAGGATGGCGTCGATCGCGTTGGCCGAGAACGGCAGGAACGGGCTGAGCAGCACGTTGAGGTCGCTGACGCACTGGGCCATCACGTGCAGGATCGTGGCCAGCCGGTCGCGGTCGGCCTCGTCCTTGAGCTTCCACGGCTCGGAGTCGGTGACGTACTTGTTGACCTCCGCCACCGAGCGCATCGCCTCGTTGATGGCCTGGCGCATGCGGTTGCGGCCGATCAGGTCACCCACCGTGCCGAAGGCACGCTCGGTGGCGTCGAGGACGGCGCGATCCGCG
>SDZP01000428.1 GCA_004144935.1 Caulobacteraceae bacterium
ACCCGCACGTCGACCTTGACCTCC
The DNA here is from genome assembly GCA_004144935.1 of Caulobacteraceae bacterium. GTDB lineage: Bacteria > Pseudomonadota > Alphaproteobacteria > Caulobacterales > Caulobacteraceae > Caulobacter. The sequence continues at coordinate 25 of SDZP01000428.1, forward strand.
AGCGACAGCCCGGGCCGCAGGGCCCCGCTGACCGCCTGGCCCTTGTCGACAACGATCCGCACCGGCACCCGCTGGGCGATCTTGGTGAAGTTGCCGACCGCGTTCTCGACCGGGATCAGGGCGAACTCGGCGCCGGTGGCCGGGGCGAAGCTGTCGATGTGGCCCTTGATGACCTGCTTGCCGAGGGCGTCGGCCTTGATCTCGACCGGCTGGCCGATGCGCAGGCGCGACAGCTGCGTCTCCTTGAAGTTGGCGACCACATAGGTCTCGCCCAGCGGCACCACGACCATCATGGTCTGGCCCGGCTGCACCAGTTGGCCGACCCGCACCGAGCGGGCCCCGACCACCCCGGCGACCGGCGCGCGGATGACGGTGCGTTCGAGGTCCAGGCGGGCCTGGGCGACCTGGGCGTTGGCGGCCTGCACCTGGGCCAGCTTCTGCTCGCGCGCGGACCCCAGGCCCTGGGCGGCGCGCTGCTCGGCCACCAGGGCGGCCTGGGCGGCGGCGACGGAGGCGGCGCTCTGCTTTTCGCCGGCCCGGACCTGCTCGACCTTCTGTTCGGAAACCCAGCCCTTGGCGGCCAGCTCGCTGTAGCGTTTGGAGTCGACCGCCGTGCGGCCGGCGTCGGCCTGGGCGCTGGTCACCCCCGCCGCCTTCTGGGCGATCATCGCCTGCTCGAGGGCCGCCTTGTCGTCCACCGCCGAGACGTCGGCCTGCAGGGCGCGGACATTGGCGACGGCCTGGTCGTAGCGGGCCTGGATGGTCGAGGGATCGATGCGGGCGATGACCTGGCCGGCCTCGACCCGCTGGTTGTCGGCCACCAGGACCTCCAGCACATAGCCGGAGACCTGCGGGCTGACCTGAACGGTGTCGGCCTGGACGAAGGCGTTGTCGGTGCCCTCGAAACTCTGCTTGCCGTGCCACCAGAAGGCGCCGCCGACGATGACGGCGACCGCGACCACCCCGGCCGCGATCATCGGAACGAGTTTTTGCCTGGAGACAGCTGGCATCGAGAGCCCCGCACTACGCAAATCTGAAAACTGGACGGCGCGTCGAAGCGGGGTCCGCGAATGCCGTTACAGCCGGCTGGCCGGAGCGGCAAGACTCAAATGGACGTCGGTGTCCAGTTTTCAAGCGGCCTGACGTCGCGGGACCGCAAAACCTTGCCGTTTCACAGTTGGCGGCGGACCGGCGCACAGGTCCCGGCTTTTCGCGGGGCGCGACTGCCGGTAGTCTCCGCGACATGGACCGGATTTCGCCTTCCACCCTGCGTCTCGTCGTCATCGCGCTCGGCGGCTGCGCCGTCGTCGGGACCGGGATGGGCCTCAGCGACAGCATCCGCCGCGCCGCGCCGGCCTGGGACCAGCACCGGGCGGCCGAGCCGCCGGCGCCGGTCGCCGGTCCCCCGGAAGCGGTCGCCTTCGACCCCAAGGCGGTCGAGGCCGCGCCGGTGCAGGCGCCGCCCCCCAGCCCGAAGGTCGAGGCCAAGGCGGAACCGGTGGCGGAAACGTCTGTCGATCCCGACCTCGCCACGCCGCCTGGCGCGGCGACGCCGACCGCCAAGCCGGCGGCCGCGCCAAAGACGACCCCCAAGGCCGCCCCGAAAGGCGACCCCATCGCCGACGTCATCCAGAACACGACCGCCCCGCCACCGAAGGCCGAGCCGCCGCCGGAAGTGCCGTTCTAGCCAGGCGCGCGGCCAGACGAAAAAGGGCGCCGCCCTTTCGGACAGCGCCCCCAATCTCAACCGATGAAGCCTGGCCTCAGGCCGCCTTCACCCCGGCCTCGCCAAGCCATTCGACGATCTTCTGCTTGGGCATGGCGCCGACCTTCATCGAGGTCATCTGGCCGTCCTTGAACAGCATCATCGTCGGGATGCCGCGCACGCCGTAACGCGAGGGGGTCGTCGGGCTTTCCTCGATGTTGACCTTGGCGACGGTGACATAGTCGGCCAGTTCCTCGGAGATCTGCTCCAGAGCCGGGGCGATCTGCTTGCAGGGGCCGCACCACTCGGCCCAGAAATCCACGAGGACGGGGCCGGAAGCCTGCAGCACGTCCTTCTCGAAGGACTCGTCGGTGACCTTGACGGTGCTCATCGAAATCTCCTCTAGGCCTGTCAGGCCGAAGTGTTTGCGGCGCGGTGGCGCCGAACTCAGGTCCAGCATGTAGGCGCATCCCGCGCCGGGTCAACGGGCTCCGGGCAGGACGGCCAGGGCGTCGGCCATCATCTTTTCTGGAACGGGCATCAGCTTGGGCCCATCGGTCCAGACCAGGGCGGCGCGGATTTCGCGGCCTGGAAACACCTCGCCCAGCACCGCCGCATAGATGGCCAGCTGCGCCACATAGGACGGATCGGCGCTGGAGATATCGGCCGGCGCCGGGCGGTTGGTCTTGTAGTCGACGACCGTCACCCGGTTCGGCGTCACCACCAGCCGGTCGACCCGCCCGGAAATCGCCAGCCCTTCGGGCAGGGCCTTGGCCGACCCGGCCAGCGCCACCTCGGCCCGCGAGCCCGGGCCGAACACCTCGGCGAAATCGGGGTGCTCCAGTACGCCCATGGCCGCCCCGATCATCTCCGCCCGCTGGACCTCGGAGAGGTCCGGTTCGCGGGCCAGCAGCCGCTCCGCCGTGCCCTGACGCTCGGTCTCGGCCACGTCGGGCAACAGCTGCAGCAGCCGGTGGATGACGTCGCCCCGCCGGAAGCGGTCCAGTCCGCCCTGGCGGCTGAGCGGCGACGGGGCCGGAATCCGGCTGCGGCTGGCCGCCTGTGACGGCGAGGACCAGGCGGTGGC
>SDZP01000429.1 GCA_004144935.1 Caulobacteraceae bacterium
GCCCCGCAAGGAATGGGAAGAGCTGCTGGCCGAGTGCCGCAAGGTGGCTGACGAGGCCGGCCACCTGCGCTACGCCTGGCCGAAAGACATGGGCGGCAAGGCCGGCTCCAACCTCGACATGGCGGTGATCCGCGAGCACCTGGCCGCAAAGGGCCTGGGCCTGTTCAACGACCTGCAGACCGAGCACAGCATCGTCGGCAACAACCCCTTCATCCTGATGTTCAAGGAGTTCGCCACCCCCGAGCAGTACGCCCGCGACGGCGAGAAGGTGCTGAACGGGACGATGCGCACCGCCTTCGGCCTGACCGAGCCGAACCACGGCTCGGACGCCACCTTCATGGAGTCCACCGGGGTCCGCGAAGAGAAGGACGGCAAGCCCGGCTGGCGGATCAAGGGCGAGAAGATGTGGACCACCGGCATGCACGTGGTCAGCCACGTCATGGTCTTCGCCCGCACCTCGGGCAAGGACGGCGACGCCACCGGCATCACCTGCTTCATCGTGCCCCGCGAGCACATCAAGATCGAAGAGTGGATGTGGACCTTCAACATGCCCACCGACCACCCGCGCATCTCGTTCGACTGCTGGATTCCCGAAGACAGCTATTGGGGCCAGATCGACCGGGGCCTGGGGCTGGGCCAGTCGTTCGTCCACCAGAACCGCATCCGCCAGGCGGCCAGCTCGCTGGGCGCGGCGGTCTACTGCATAGAAGAGAGTGTGAAGTACGCCCGCCAGCGCAAGCCCTTCGGGAAGCCGCTGAGCGACAACCAGGCCATCCAGTTCCCCCTCGTCGAACTGGCCACCCAGTGCGAGATGCTGCGGCTGCTGATCCGCAAGACCGCCTGGGACATGGACCACATGGAGCACACGCAGATCGAGAAGGAGCTCTCCGACAAGGTCTCGATGTGCAACTACTGGGGCAACCGCCTCTGCTGCGAGGCGGCCGACCGGGCCATGCAGGTGCATGGCGGCATGGGCTACAGCCGCCACAAGGCCTTCGAGCACATCTATCGCCACCACCGCCGCTACCGGATCACCGAAGGTTCGGAAGAGATCCAGATCCGCAAGGTGGCGGCCTTCCTGTTCGGCTACCTGGGCCCGCGCAAGAAGCTGTTCGCCGAGCAGGCGTCGGCGGCCAACGAGTACGTCCAGCCCATTCCCGGCCGCCACTAGGCGCTCGCTCCCTTCCCCCTCAACGGGGGAAGGGTTGGGGATAGGGGTGTTCGCACCGTCCCATGAGCGATGATCGAAGAGGGCGCGCCGCCTTTCGCACGCTTCCCTGGGCATCGAGCGAACACCCCCTCCCAACCCTCCCCCATCGAGGGGGAGGGCTTTTTATTGCCTGCTCCAACCGGCCCGCGCCTTGCACCCGCCGCGGGTGACTGACCGCCGAAAGGGCGGTCCGGCCAAAAACGGCACAGCGTGGAGTATGGGCGATGAACTTTCGTGGCGGCGCGGGCGCGGACAGCTTCTTGGGCGGGTCAGAGAATGACACGGCCTACGGCTTTGGCGGCGACGATCAGGTCCAGGGCAACGGCGGCGACGACGTGCTGGTCGGGCACGACGGCAACGACACCCTGAACGGCGGCGACGGCGACGACTGGCTGGTCGGCGGAGCCGGCAGCGACCAAATGAACGGCATGGAGGGGATCGACTGGGTCTCCTACGAGGACGCCGTCTCCAGGGTCACGGTCGATCTGACCCTGGCCAACTGGCAGAACACCGGCGGCGGCGGGACCGACCGAATGATCGGCATCGAAAATCTCTACGGCTCGGCCTTCGACGACACCCTGAAGGGCGACGCCGGGGTCAATGTCCTGTCCGGGCAGAACGGCGCCGATATCCTCGATGGCCGCGGCGGCAACGACATCCTCAATGGCGGGGCGGGCATCGACAGCCTGATCGGCGGCGAGGGCGACGATGTCCTCAACGGCGGCGCGGGCGATGACACCCTGAACGGTGGGGCCGGCATCGACTGGGCCTCCTACGAGGGCGTGGCGGCCGCCGTCTCGGTCGACCTGCTGCTCAGCACGGCCCAGAACACGCAGGGCGCGGGCCTCGATCGGCTGCTCTACATCGAGAACCTGGCCGGATCGGCCTTCGACGACATGCTGAGCGGCAGCACCCTGGCCAACACCCTGCAGGGCCAGGTCGGAGACGACGCGCTCTATGGCCGCGGCGGCAACGACCTGCTGGAAGGGGGCGCGGGCTGGGATTGGCTGGTCGGCGGCCTGGGGAACGACGTCCTCGACGGGGGACGCGACTATGACTGGGCCTCCTACGAAGACGCCGCCAAGGGCGTCACCGTCAGCCTGGCGGCCATCGGCGCTCAGAATACCGTCGGCGCCGGGGTCGACACCCTGATCGACATCGAGAATCTCTATGGGTCGGCCTTCAACGACACCCTGACCGGCGACGCCGAATCCAACAGCCTGCTTGGGGCGGCGGGCAACGACCGCCTCTATGGCGGCGACGGCGACGACACCCTGAGCGGCGGCGTCGGCCAGGATCTGCTCGACGGCGGAGCCGGGATCGATACGGCGTCCTACGCCGGCGCGGCGACTGGCGTCTTCATCCAGCTGTGGGGCAATCCGACCCAGGAGACGGGGATCGGCAGCCACACATTCGTCAGCATCGAAAACCTCTACGGGAGCGCCTATCGCGACTTCATGTGGGGCGACGCCAGCATCAACTGGCTGGCCGGCGCCGACGGCGACGACGCCCTCAGCAGCTGGGGCTCGGGCGACACCCTGGACGGCGGCAATGGCGACGACCTGCTGACCGGCACGGTCGGCGTCGTCACCCTGATCGGCGG
>SDZP01000430.1 GCA_004144935.1 Caulobacteraceae bacterium
TGGCGGCGCGGGCGTGCAGGGCGGCGATCGCGGCCTGAATCTGGTAGGGGCCGGGGCGGGCGTGGCGGATGGCCTTGTCGATCAGGGCCAGGCCCTCGGCGATCATCTTGCGGTTCCAGCGGCCGCGATCTTGGTCGTCCAGCAGGATGACCTCGCCCTCGGCGTCGAAGCGGGCGGCGTTACGGGAATGCTGAAGCAGCATGAGGGCGGTCAGCCCCATGATCTCCGGCTCGGTCTGGAACAGGCGCAGCAGGAGGCGCCCCAGGCGGATGGCCTCGCCGGCCAGCTGGCCCCGGTCCTCGTCGTCCCGGCCGGCCGAATAGCCTTCGTTGAAGATCAGGTAGGTCATGGCCGCGACGGCGGCCAGGCGCTCGGAGCGCTCGACGGCGCCGGGAGTCTCGAAGCTGGTGCCGGCGGCGGCGATGCGGGCCTTGGCGCGGGTGATCCGCTGTTCCATCGCCGCCTCGCCGACCAGGAAGGCCTTTGCGATCTGGCGCACGCTGAGGCCGCTGACGATGCGCAGGGCCAGGGCGATCTGCTGGGTGGCGGGCAGGGCCGGGTGGCAGCAGATGAACATCAGCCGCAGGACATCGTCGCGGTAGTCGGCCCCATCCAGCCGATCGGCCAGGTCCGGCTCGGCGTCGCCCAGGTCGCTGATCTGCTCCTCGTCCGGCAGCGCCGTCTGGCGCTTCAGCTTGCGGACCTGGTCGATGCCCGCGTTGCGGCCGACCATGATCAGCCAGGCGGTCGGATCGCGCGGCGGGCCCTTGTCCGGCCAGGTGCGCAGGGCCCGCAGGCAGGCGTCCTGAAAGGCTTCCTCGGCGGTGTCCAGGTCCCGGAAGTAGCGCAGCAGGGCCCCGACCGCCTGGGGGCGGGCCGAGGTCAGGGCCGACTGGATCCAGGCCGGATCGGTCATCAGAGGCTGCCGACGTCCGCGCCCGGATTGAACAGGGCCAGCGGGCGGATCTCGTAGCTGCCCAGGCCCGGGTTGGCCTTGGCGAGATCCCTGGCGACGCCGAGCGCCTCGTCGAGGTCGGCGACGTCGAGGACGTAGAAGCCGAGCAACTGTTCCTTGGTCTCGGCGAAGGGGCCGTCGATGATCAGCGGCTCGTCGCCCTTGCGCAGGGTGGTGGCGGCGGTGGTCGGCAGCAGCCGCGCGACCGGACCCAGCTTGCCGGCGGCGACCAGCGGCTCCTGCACGGCCCTCAGGTCGGCCATCACCCTGGCCTCGTGCTCGGGCTCCCAGGCCGCGGTTACGTCTTCCTGATTGTAGCAGAAGATGGCGTAGAGCATCGGGGTCTCTCTCTGTCAGGCCAAGGACGGATGGGGCGGGGCGAAGCCGACAACGAAGGCAAGAAAAAGTCCAGCAGCGCGCGGGCGCAATCCGGGAGGTCGGGCCATGACGGCACGCGCGGGACGGCGCGGCGCCACCTGTTACAAGTTTTTCATGACAAGATAATAATGTTGCAATGAGACATAAGTCTCACCAAAGAACGCCGTATCGAAATCATACGCTGTGGACGACCCCCATGACCTCCCAACAACGCCACGACTTCTACGGCCCCATTCACAAGGGCCTGCGGCTTGGTTCCTCCCGCCTGCTGATGGCGCTGGGCCAGATCGAGACCCGCGATGCGCGGGCCATCGCCGAACTGATCGGCCAGCTGCGTATCCACCTGCAGCTGGCCGAGGAGCACCTGCAGCATGAGGACGCCGAGTACAACGAACCGCTGCGCGGCCGCGCCCCGAACCTGGCCGCCCAACTGGCCGACGACCATCACCATCACTACGTCACCTTCCGCGAGCTCGACGGGCTGATCCACGCCCTGGAAACCGCCGACGAGGCCAGCCGGGCCGCCGTCGGCCGGGCGCTGTACCTGCGCTTCTCGACCTACTTCGGCGATGACCTGGCCCATATGGCTCGAGAGGAGCAGGAGGCGCTGCCTGCCTTCCACCGCCACTTCAGCGACCAGGAGCTGATGGACATGGAAAGCCGCATCATCCAGTCGATCTCGCCCGAGCGGCTGACCCAGTACTATTTCATCATGCTGCCGGGCATGAACCCGGCCGAGCGGGCGACCTTCCTGCGTTACATCCGCGCCAACGCCCCGCCCGAGGCCTACAGCCACATCCTCGACGACGTGGCCCGCGCCGCCCTGCCGCCAGAGCAGTTCCGGGTGCTGAACGAGGACCTGGCCTATGTCGCCTAGAGGCTCCCTGACCCCGGCGCAGATGGACGCCCGCATGGACGAGCACTTCGCCTTCGAGGCCGCCGACAATGTCGCCGGCGTGCTGGCCACCCTGGCCGAGGATGTCGAGCACGACATCATCGGCTGGCCGACCGGGCCGACTCAGGGGCGGGCAGGGGCGCGGCCCTTCTACGAGACCCTGTTCTCCGACCTCTCCGACGGCAGGGTGGAGACCCTTCGCCGGCTATACGGCGAGGGCTTCTTAGTCGACGACTCGATGTGGCGCGGCCGGGCGCCGGGGCGGCCGTTCGGGCTGGACGGGCGGGGCCGGCCGCTCGAATTTCGGCTGCTGCATGTGGTGGAATTCGCCGACTCGGGGGCAATCAGTCGCGAGAATGTGTGGCTCGACCTGGCCGCCATCCTTCAGCAACTGCCGCAGGACTGAGGATTGCCCGACTCCCCCGCCAACATCGGCCGCAGCAACCAGCGCCGCAGGACCCGCAAGGACCTGCTGGAGGCGGCGGCGCGGCTGATGAAGCGGGGCGCCAAGCCCAGCCTGGAGGAGATCGCCGAGGAGGCGATGGTCTCCCGGGCCACCGCCTACCGCTATTTCACCAAC
>SDZP01000065.1 GCA_004144935.1 Caulobacteraceae bacterium
GCACTGGACCGACCGGCTGTTCAGCTTCGCCATCGAGCGGCCCGATACCTTCCGCTTCCGCTCCGGCGAGTTCGTGATGATCGGCCTGCCGCCGGCGCCGGGCGAGACCAAGCCGATCCTGCGCGCCTACTCGATCGCCTCCCCCAGCTTCGCCGAGGAACTGGAGTTCCTGTCGATCAAGGTCCAGGACGGCCCGCTGACATCGCGCCTGCAGCACATCCAGCCGGGCGACGAGGTGCTGCTGGGCAAGAAGCCGACCGGCACCCTGGTGCTGGACGCGGTGCGGCCCGGCAAGCGACTGTTCCTGATCGGCACCGGCACGGGTCTCGCCCCCTTCCTGTCGGTGGCCCGCGACCCGGAGGCCTACAGCAACTTCGAGCAGGTCATCGTCGGCCACGGCGTGCGCGAGGTCAGCGAACTGGCCTACCGCGACCTGTTCACCGCCGAGATCTTCGAGGACCCCCTGGTCGGCGAAGAGGCCAGCAAGCAGCTGGTCTATTATCCGACCGTGACCCGCGAGCCGTTCGAGCGGCAGGGCCGGTTCACCGACCTGATCAGCTCGGGACAGCTGTTCCGCGACCTGGGGCTGGAGGGCGCGACCTTCAACCGCGAGGAGGACCGCATCATGCTGTGCGGCTCTATGGAGTTCATCAAGGACATGGCGGCGCTGATCGAGAGCCATGGCCTGGTGGAAGGCTCGAACGCCGAACCCGGGGACTATGTGCTGGAGCGGGCGTTCGTGGGTTAGAACCCCTGCGATGTCCCTGAAGAACCTTACCGTCGAAGACGCCCGCGCCCGCATGCTGGGCGCCGCCGTGCGAACCGCCGTCCACGGCCTGCCGCTGGCCGAGGCCGATGGCGCGACCCTGGCCGAGGACATCCACGCGGGGCGCGACCAGCCGCCGTTCGACGCCTCGGCGATGGACGTCTGGGCGGTCATCGGCGATCCGGTCGAGGGTCAGCTGTTGACTATCGCCGGCGAGAGCGCGGCCGGGCGGGGCTTCGACGGGGCGCTGGAGCCCGGCCTGGCCGTGCGCATCTTCACCGGCGCCGCCGTGCCGGCCGGGGCCACCCGGGTGATCATCCAGGAAGACACCGAGCGTCACGTCGACAGCGTGCGCATCACCCGGCCGCCGACACCGGGCCGCAACATCCGCGCCGCCGGCGGCGACTTCCGGGCCGGGGCCCTGTTGCTGCCGGCCGGAACGCGGCTGGATCCCTGGCGGCTGTCGCTGGCGGCCGCCGCGGGGCTGGACCGGGTGAGGGTCAGCGGGCGGCCGACCATCGCCATCCTGGCCACCGGCGAGGAGCTGGTCTCCCCCGGCGGCCATCCCGGACCCTTCCAGATTTTCGAGAGCGGCGCGGCGGGTCTCGTCCCGATGATCGCCCGCTGGGGCGGTGTCGCCCATCGCCTGGCCCCGGCCCGCGACGACGAGGCGGCCATCGCCGCCGCGGTGACCGGCGCCGAGGCCGAGCTGATCGTCACCGTCGGCGGGGCCTCGGTCGGCGACTACGACCTGGTCAAGCCGGCCCTGAAGCGCCTGGGCCTCGACCTGCTGGTCGAGACGATCAATGTCCGTCCCGGCAAGCCGACCTGGTTCGGCACCCTGACCGACGGCCGGCGGGTGCTTGGCCTGCCGGGCAACCCAGCCAGCGCCTTTGTCTGCGCCGAACTGTTCCTCAAGCCGCTGATCGCCGCCATGTCGGGGGGCCAGGCCGGTCCGATGATGGAGCCGGCCCTGCTGGCGCAGGCCCTGCCCGCCGCCGGCCCGCGCGAACACTGGATGCGGGCGATCCTGGGGCCGGACGGCGTCCGCGCGCTGCCCGATCAGGACAGCAGCCTGATCACCGTCTTCGCGGCGGCCAATGCCCTGCTCCGCCGGCGGGCGAACGCCGAGCCGGTGGCGGCGGGCGAGGTGGTGGAAGTCCTGCGGTTGGACCGCGGCTAGGAACCTTCTCCCGACGCGCGGGAAGCCTAGTGAACCGTCGGTGCGTCGTGATGGCCGCCGTTGCCAACCCGGCGATCCCACTGGTCCTTCAGCAGGTTGGCGATACCCATCCAGCCCGCGGTCGGGGCCGCAACCGCGCCGGCCGACGGCTGCACCTTGAAGGCATGGTAGGCATAGACCGCGCCTGCCCCGACCGAGGCCACGGCGACGGCGACGCGGCCGCCGACCCGCTTGGGTCCCAGCGCCATCCAGGCGGCCGAAAAGCCCTGCACCAGGCTCCAGAGGGTCAGGGCCCGGGTCCGCGTCGCGCCCTGCGGCGAGTTCCACACGCGAAGTCCGGAGATGGTCAGGGCGGTGAACATGGAGGGCCAGATGACCGCGAAGGCGGCCTTCGGCGGGTGGCTGACCGGGCCTTGGGTCTCGGCGAAGTCGCTCATGTAGTCGGGCTCTTCGACGACGCTGCGGCGGGAGGCGATCACCTCGGCCAGCGCGACCGCGCCGCCGGCCAGCAGCAGGCCCAGCACCACATGGCCGGCCGTGGTCACGGGCTTGGCGTGAACCTCGACCATCCCCTCCGGGCCCATCTCATAGCGCATGCATCGTCTCCCTGGATCTCCGCAGCTCCGGAGCCTTCGGCTCAACGCCGCTCGGAGGCGGGCGGTTCCGAGGCTTTAGTGGCCCTCGCCGCCCTGCAGTTCGCCCATGGCGCTCTGCAGGTAGTTCTGCTCGCCCAGCTGCCGCACCAAGTCCAGCTGGGTCTCGAGGAAGTCGATGTGCTCCTCGGTGTCGCTGAGGATTTCGACCAGCAGTTCGCGGGATACGTAGTCGAGCGCCTCTTCGCAGGCCCTCACCCCGGGAATCAGCGTCTCGCGCCCGCCGCGCTCGACCGCCAGGTCGGCGGCCAGGCCCTCGGGCACGGTCTCGCCGATCTTCAGCTTGTGCAGGTCCTGGAGGTTGGGCAGGCCGTCGAGGAAGAGGATGCGCTTGATCAGCTTGTCGGCGTGCTTCATCTCGCCGATCGATTCGTCGTAGGTCACCTGACCCAGCCTGTTGAGGCCCCAGTGCTGGTACATCCGCGCGTGCAGGAAGTACTGGTTCACCGCCGTGAGCTCGTTGGTCAGGACCGCGTTCAGAATGCGGATGATGGCCGGATCGCCCTTCATGGCGGTGCTCCTCAAGGTTCAGTCCAGCGCTCTTGAACCCGCTTCGGCTTCCGCTGCAACCGTTATCAGTGCAAACGTCTCGCGCTAGCAGACAAATCTTCGCGAAGACTGTAGGACCCTGAGAATGCGACTTAAATAGCTATTCCGCCGCGTACCGCAGGGCCTCGCGGCTCTCGTCGATCATCTGCCGCATCTCGCAGACGCACTTGGCGCACTGGGCCTGGCAGCCCTGGCTCTTGAACACTTCGGCCGGACGGGACGCGCCGCACGCGATGGCGTGGCGGACGTCGCGTTCACGGATGCCGTTGCAGTTGCAGACGTACAAGGGAGGCCCCGGACTCGATTGCGAACAATTCTCGTTCTCTAGCCGATCCCGACGGTGGATGCAACGCATTCGCAACTGACCTGGATTTGGGCCGGGACGGGCTATGGACGCGGGCGGCGTCGGTGACGCAGATTGCGCGCCTCAAGGTTCAAGGGTGGCTTTTCATGGTTCGTTGTCTCGTCGCGCTGGCGCTCACGCTGGCGGTCGCCCTGCCGGTCGCGGCGCAGGACAGGCCGCGCGCAGTGTGGACGGCGGGGGCGGCCTACGACACCGCCATTCCCGAACCCAAGGCGGTCGTCGGCCATGAGCTGGGCGAGCGGCTGACCCTCTCGGCCGACGTGCGGCGCTATTTCGAGGTCCTCGCCGCCGCAGCCCCCGACCGCATGCGGATCGGCGACTACGGCCGCAGCTGGGAAGGCCGGGTGCTGCCCTATGGCGTGATAAGCTCGGCCCGCAACATGGCCCGGCTGGACGAGATTCAGGCCAATGCCCGCGCCTTGGCCGACCCCCGCCGCACCGACGTCGCCCGCGCCCGGGCCATCATGGCCGAGCAGCCGGCCATCGTCTGGCTGGCCTATAGCGTGCACGGCAACGAGACCTCGCCGGCCGAGGCGGCGATGGCCACCGCCCGCCACCTGCTGGCCTCGCGCGACCCGGCCGTGGCCGGCTGGCTGGACCGCACGGTGGTCATCCTGGTTCCGACCCAGAACCCCGACGGCCGAGACCGCTTCATCAACGGCTACGAGGCCGCCTTCGGCCTGGAGCCCGACACCGATCCAGCCTCGGCCGAGCGGGCCGAGCCCTGGCCCGCCGGCCGCTTCAACCACTACCTCTTCGATCTCAACCGCGACTGGTTCGCCCAGACCCAGCCCGAGACCCGCGGCCACAGCGCGCTGATGCGCCAGTGGTATCCGCAGGTGGTGGCCGACGCCCATGAGATGGGCTCCAACACCACCTTCTTCTTCCCGCCGGAAGCCGATCCGCTGAACCCCCTGCTGCCCGAGGCGCAGGTCAGGAGCCGGGCCCTGTTCGGCCGCAACCACGCCGCCGTCTTCGACCGCGAGGGCGTCGACTACTTCACCCGCGAGAGCTACGACGCCTTCTACCCCGGCTACGGCGACAACTGGCCGAGCTACTTCGGGGCCATCTCGATGACCTACGAACAGGCCGGCGTGCGCGGCCTGGCGGTGCGGCAGACGACGGGCGAGGTGCTGACCCTGGCCGACGCCGTGCGCAACCACTTCCTGATCTCGCTCTCGACGATCCAGACCGCCGCCGACAATCGCGAGCGGCTGCTGAAGGACTTCTACGACTACCAGGTCTCGTCCATGGCCCAGGCCCGCGCCGCCGGTTCCTGGATCCTGCCGCGCACCGCCGCCGACCCCGGCGCCGCCGACCGGCTGGCCCAGCTGCTGGCCCGCCAGGGGATCGAGGTCAGCCGCGTCGAGAGCGGCGCCAAGGCCTGCGGCAAGACCTATGAGGCCGGCGCCTATGTCATCGACGGCGGCCAGCCGCACGGCCGACTGGTGCAGGTGCTGTTCGACCGTTCCGTTTCGATGACCCCGCAGTTCATCGCCGAGCAGGAGCGCCGCCGCGCCAAGGGCCTGGCGCCGGAGATGTACGACGTCACCGGCTGGGCCCTGCCGCCGCTGTTCAACACCCCGGCCGAACGTTGCAAGGGCGCGCCGTCGGGCCGCCCCCTCGCCGTCGACGAGATCGGCAAGGGCTACGTCGCCGGCGCCGAACGCCCCGTCGCCTACATCGTGCCGCCGGGCTCGCAGGCCATGGCCCTGCTGGCCGGGGCCCTGCGCCAGGACCTGCGGCTGCGCTCGCCGGAGAAGGGCTTCACCGTCGGCGGCCGGACCTATGCGGCCGGCGCCCTGGTCATCCCGGCCGCCGGCAACCCCGCCGACCTGCGCCAGCGTCTGGACGCCCTGACCGCCCGCACCGGGGCCGTCGCCATCGGGGTCGAGGACAGCTGGGTCACGCAAGGCCCCAGCTTCGGTTCGGAGTTCTCACCGGCCTTCGTCGCCCCGCGCATCGCCATGGCCTGGGACCAGCCGACCTCGCCGCCCGCCGCCGGCGCGACCCGCTACCTGATCGAACGCGGCTTCGACTATCCGGTCAGCGTCATCCGCACCGACCGCCTGGGTGCCGCCGACCTGGCCCGCTACCAGGTGCTGATCCTGCCCGATGGCGCCGGCTACCGCTCGCGCCTCGGCGCCGGCGGCGTCGCGGCCATCAAGGACTGGGTGCGGCGCGGCGGCGTGCTGATCGCGCTCGGCGGCGCGGTGGAGCTGCTGGCCGATCCGGACGTCGACCTGATCGCCGCCCGCCTGGAGACCATGGCCACCCCCGAAGGTGAAAAGGCCGCCGAGGGCGTCGACGCCAAGAAGGCCACGACCCCCGGCGCCCTGATCAAGGATGCGTCCGCCTATGACGCCGCCCTGCGCCCCGTCGACGCCGGCCCGGCCTCTTCGCCCGGCGTGGTGGCGAAGGCCCTGGTCGACCGCGACCATTGGCTGGGGGCCGGCGTGGCGCCCAATGTCAACGTGCTGGCGGCAGGCGGCGCAATCTACACCCCGCTGCGTCTCGACCAGGGGGTCAACGTCGCCCGCTTCGCCGCCGCCGACGAGGTGCTGGTCGCCGGCTATCTCTGGAAGGAGACGCGCCAGCAGCTGGCCTTCAAGCCGCTGGTCATGGTCCAGGAACTCGGCCGCGGCCAGGTCATCGCCTTCACCCAGGACCCGACCGCCCGGGGCTTCCAGCGAGGCATGGATGTCCTGTTCCTCAACGCCATCTTCCGGGGCGCCGCCCACGCTTCACCCACGAGGTAGTCCCTCATGCTGCTGCGACGCATCCTCGCCGCCATCCAGGCCCTCTCGCTGATCCTCGGCGAGACCTACCGAAGCTGGGGCGCTGGCCGACATATCGTCTTCGTGGTCGACGACTATTGGATGGGCGCCCTGCTGCTGCTCGGCGCCTGGATGATGCGGCGGGACAGCTTCCGCAACCGGGCCCTGTTCGCCGCCGGCTGGGGGGTCTGCGCGGGGATGCTCTACGGCAGCTTCTTCGGCAAGCTGGTCGAACCATCCAGCTCCAATCCTGGAAACTTCGACATGGGGTTGCTGACCGGCCTGCTGGGCCTGGCCTTCTTTGTCGCCTTGGCGGGCATGATCGCCACGATCACCCTGCCGCAGAGGACGACCGCCTAGGTCAGCTCTTCCGACGAATACCCCAGGATCTCGCGGGCGATGATCAGCCGCTGGATCTGACCGGTGCCCTCGTAGATGTCGCTGATGCGGCCATCGCGCAGGTACTTCTCGACCAGGTGGTCATGGCTGATCGACATGCCGCCCAGCACCTCCATGGCCCCCTGGGTCACCGTCCGGCAGACATCGCCACCCTTGGCCTTGCAGATCGAGCTTTCGAGGTTGTTGGGCCGCCGCTTGTCGCTCAGCCAAGCCGCATGCAGCACGCTCAGGGCCGCGGCCTCGGTCTCGGCCTCCAGCTCGATCAGCTTCTGCTCGGTGGCGCTGCGCTGGTTGAAGCTCTTGCTCCAGTCGACCTCGACGCCCTCCTCGGCCAGCGCCGCCTTGGCGAACTCCAGCGCGCCCTTGGCTTTGGCGACGCCCCCCGAAGCCACTGCCGGGCGGGTCATGTTGAAGGTCTTCATCACCCCCTTGTAACTGGCCGAGCCGCCGCCCACCGGCACCGTCTCGTCGCCGCCCAGCAGGCTGTCGCGGGGAATGCGGCAGTCCTTGAAGGCGTAGGCCGCCGTGTCCGAGGCCCGGATGCCGAGCTTCTTCTCCTGCCGCACCAGCTCGAAGCCGGGGGCGCCTTTCAACACCAGGAACGACTTGATCCCCGCCCGTCCCGCCGACTTGTCGATCGTTGCCCAGACGATGGCCCCATCGGCCTTGACCCCGTCGGTGACGAAAATCTTGTCGCCGTTGATCACCCATTCGTCGCCATCCAGCCGCGCCGTTGTCTGGATGGCCTTGGTGTCGGAGCCGACGTTGGGCTCGGTGATTGACATGGCGAGGAAGAGATCGCCCCATTTCGCCTTCTGCTCTGGCGTGCCCGCCGACTGCAGGGCGGCGTTGCCAAGGCCGCTGGCCCGGCCCATCGGCATGGCCAGGCCGAGCCCCCGCACCACGCCCCTGGCTGAGCCCCGGGCGATGCTGACCGCCATCATGAAGGTCATCATCGGGGTGTCGTCGGGGGCGCGCTGCCCGAACAGCGGGAACACCTCCTCGAAGCCCCGCTCGCCGTCCAGCCTGGCTGGCGGCGTCTCGTGTTCGTGGTCTTCGTAATAGCGGGTGAGCGCCTCGGTGGAGTTGCCCACCTCGACCACCTTGTCGAGGATCTGCTGGTCGATCGGGGAGAAGCGGAAGTCAGCCATGGGTCAAGGCTCCTGGCATGGTGTCTGATGATATCGCCCCGCCCCCAAACCCATCCCCGATCATGCTCGCGAAGGCGGGCATCCATACGCGGGTGGATTTCAGGCTCCGGCGACCAAGCGCCGAGGCGCCGTCCTGAAGCCTTTGCGGCGCGGGGCCTATGTATGGATGCCCGCATACGCGAGCATGATCGGTGGGTAGGGTGAGCAACTGCATCTCAACCCTCAGACCGAGACCGGACCGTCGAGGACGGTCAGGGTGCGGGCGTTGCGCAGCCACATCTCCAGCGGCAGGTCGCGGATGAAGCCGTGGCCGCCGAAGATCTGCAGCGCGTCGTCGGCCACCTTGATCGCCCGACGGCGCACATAGTCCTGGGCCAGGACGCAGGCCTTGGCGGCGCCCGGATCGTTGTGCTCCAGCAGGCTGGCGGCCTTCCAGACCATCCAGCGCATGGTCTCGCACTCGATATGCATGTCGGCCAGCATGAAGGCGATCGACTGCTTCTTGCCGATCGGTTCGCCGAAGGCGACGCGCTCCTTGGCGTAGGGGATGGCGAAGTCGGTGGCCTGCCGCGACAGGCCGACGGCCAGGGCGCAGGCCCCGATCCGCGCCTGGTTAACCAGCCTCAGGGCGTCGATGCCGGCGTCGCCGCCCAGACGCGCCGACCCGGGCAGCTCCACCGCCTCCAGCGTGACCTTGGCCTGCGGCATCGGCTTGAGCCCCATGGAGCCGCTCTCGGCGCCGACCGTCAGCCCCCCGGCCTCGCGCGGCACGATATAGGCCTGCACCGCCCCGATCCCCTCGCCGTCCTCGTCGCGAGCCAGCACCAGGAAATGGCTGGCCCGGTCGCCCAGCGGCACGAGCCGCTTGACCCCGTCCAGCACGAATCCGTTGCCGCTGCGCCGGGCGGTGGTGCGCATGGCCTCGGCCGAAAACCCGAACTGGCCCTCCTGGATGGCCAGGCTGGCCGCCGCCGGATCATTGCCGGCATACTTCGGAAGATGCTCTGCCTTCTGCTCGGCCGTTCCGAAATCGATCAGTGCGCCGACGAACTGTCCCGGGGCCATGATCGCCGCGCCCTGGCTGGCGCAGCCGCCGCCCAGGGCCTCGAGGATCACCGCGTTGGTCATGCAGGAGCGCTCGCCGCCGGCGCCGCCGTACTCTTCCGGAATGGCGGCGGCGATCAGGCCCAGCTCCCAGCCGGCCTGGATCACCGCAGCCGGCATCTCGCCCGCCTCGTCGATGGCCCGCGCCTGCGGCGCCAGAACCTCGGCCGCAAAGCCCTGCAGGCTCTCGCGGATCATGGCCTGCTCTTCGGTCAGGTCGAAATCGATCATGCAGCTCTCCCTGGCCGCAGGATCACAGGCGCGGGGCGGCCATGGCAAGTCCCGGAGAGACGCGCACGGGTCAGAAAAATATCTGGTCAATCATGTCAGGGGACAACATCTCCCCGGCCGATTGCTGGCAGCCTGTGGGGGACAGTCGCGGCGAACGGGTTCGCGGCCGTCACCGACCCGCCGTGTCCGCGCTCCCCATGAGGCGTGGACGGCCCAGGACCGGCGGCCACACCGCCGGTCCAGCCGGGACCGCCCCGCTCCACCCTGGGGCGGCGGCGGGTCACGCTTCTTTTAGCCAAGGCGGCGGGCGTTAGGCCCGTCCGGTGGTGGGCCCCGGTCGGGCGTTACGCCCGTCCGCTCGTCGGAATGTCCTTGAACGCCACATCCTTGTCGACGCGGATGTCGCCGGGCAGGCCCAGCACGCGTTCGGCGATGATGTTGCGCAGGATCTCGTCGGTGCCGCCCTCGACGCGGGTGGCCGGCGAGCGCAGCAGCATGGCCTGGAAGCGGCTGGCCGCCTCGCTCTGGTCATCGCCGCTGATCACCCCGGCCTGGCCCTGCAGGTCCAAGGCGAAGGTCGCCAGCTCCTGCATGGTGGCGCCGGCGACCAGCTTGCCGATGCTGTTCTCCGGCCCGGGAGTCTCGCCCTTGGACAGGGCGCTGATCGCCCGCATGCCGGTGTACTTCAGGCCGCTGGACTTGACCGCGTACTGCGCCAGGCGCGTGCGCACCGCCGGGTCGTCGATGGCCAGGCCGTCGGCGGTCTGCAGGTTGCTGCAGTAGTCGAACAGCTCCGGGAAGCCGATCGACATGCCCGAACCGATCGACAGCCGCTCGTTCATCAGCGTGGTCAGCGACACCGTCCAGCCCTGGCCGACGGCGCCCAGGCGCTGGTTGTCGGGGATGCGGACGTCGGTGAAATAGACCTCGTTGAAGCCCGACTGGCCGTTGGCCTGCTTGATCGGGCGGACCTCGACGCCGGGCGACTTCATGTCCAGCCAGAACATGGTCAGGCCCTTGTGCTTGGCCACATTGGGGTCGGTGCGGGTGATCAGGATGCCGTAGTCGCTGTGCTGGGCGCCGCTGGTCCAGATCTTCTGGCCGTTGATGATCCAGTCGCCGCTGCCGTCGGTGGCCGGCTCGGCGCGGGTGCGCAGGCCGGCGAGGTCCGAGCCGCCGGCCGGTTCGCTGAACAGCTGGCACCAGATGTGCTCGCCGCTGGCCATGGTCGGCAGCAGCTGGCGCTTGTGCTCCTCGCTGGCCCAGGCCATCAGGGTCGGGCCGCACATGCCGTGGCCGATGATGAAGGTGCCGCTGAGGGCGCCGAAGGCCCCCTCCTCCTGGCCCCAGATCACCCGCTCGATGGGGGTGGCGCCGCGGCCGCCGTACTCGGTCGGCCAGTGCAGGCAGGCCCAGCCGGCTTCGGCCTTCTTCTTCTGCCATTCCTTGGACAGGTCCAGCGGATCGCGGCCGCCGACGTTCATGGAGGCGAAACCGCTCTTCTTCAGATCGGCCTCCAGCTCATGCGGCACGTTGGCGTCGAGCCAGGCGCGGGCGGTGGCGCGGAAGGCGGCTTCTTCGGGGGTGTCGTCGAAATTCATGGTCTTTGTTCCATCCTCCCCTTCCGCTCGTCCCGGCGAAGGCCGGGATCCAGTTTCATCTTCGAGCGGCTGGGGGTTTCATCTGGATCCCGGCCTTCGCCGGGATGAGCGGAAATTAGAGAGACCTCAAGCGGCGGCCGGGGCCTCGTTCCTTTTACGAAGCCGCTCGATGAGCAGGTCTTCCCAAGTCGACTTGGAGCCCAGCCCCAGGGCCAGGGCGTTCGAGCGGCGGTAGTAGAGGTGGCAGTCGAAGGCCCAGGTGAAACCCATGCCGCCGTGCACCTGGATGTTGTTCTTGGCGCAGTGCTGGAAGGCGTCGGTGGCGCTGACCCGGGCCGTAGCGGCCGCGACGCTGAGTTCCGGCGAGCCGGTCGAGAGCGCCCAGGCGCCGTAGTAGGCGTTGGAGCGGGCCAAGGTGGCGGCGACATACATGTCCGCCAGCATGTGCTTGACCGCCTGGAAGCTGCCGATCTGGCGACCGAAGGCCATGCGCTCCAGCGCATAGTCGCGGCCCATCTCCAGCGCCCGGTCGGCGCCGCCGACCTGCTCGAAGGCGACCAGGACAGCGGCCCGGTCCATGACGTCGGCGGCGATGCGCCAGCCCTCGCCGGCCGCGCCGAGCGGTTCGGCCGGGGCGCCGTCGAAGCTGATGCGCGCCTGGCTGCGGCTGGGGTCGATGGTGTCGACGGCCTCGCGGCTGACGCCCGGACCGTTCAGATCGACCAGGAAGAGGCCGACCTGGCCGCCGCTGCGGGCCACGACCACCGCCAGGTCGGCGACGTCGCCGTCCGGCACGGGGACCTTGGTCCCGGTGAGCTTGCCACCCGAGACCGAGGCCTTGATGCCCGCCTCCGTCACCCGGCCGACGCCTTCGGCCAGGGCGAAGGTCCCGATCGCCTCGCCCGAGGCCAGCTTGGGCAGCCAGGCGTCCTTCTGGGCCTGCGAGCCGGCGGTCATCAGGAATTCGGCGGCCAGGTAGATGGAGCTGGCCATCGGCACCGGGGCGACGACGCGGCCCAGTTCCTCGGCGATGACGCAGAGCTCGAGATGGCCCAGGCCCACGCCGCCGAATTCCTCGGGGATGGCGGCGCCCAGGAAGCCCATCTCGGCCAGGCCCTTCCACAGGGCCTTGTCGTAGGGCTCCGGCCCCTCCAGCACCACCCGCACGGCGGTGGTCGGGCAACGGTCGGCCAGGAAGCGCCGGGCCTCCTCGCGCAGCTGCTTCTGCTCGTCTGAGAAATCAAAGTTCACTTGGGCGCTCCCGGATTTTCTGCTTTCCGCGAACGTGAACCGTATCACCTTACGGCAGTCAAAGGCCGTCTCGCCGCACCGCCCCTGCGACGGCGCCGCCGAGTTACGGGGACACTATACCTATCTCGAGCACCCGCGCGTGCCGCCCGCTGAAGGGATGGGAGATAGGTATAGTGTCCCCGTAACTCTCCACAGGCGTTTGGGGTTGGCGACCGTCTGAGCTAAACCCCCGCCCATGAACTGCCGCCTCTACCTGATCACCCCGCCGACCCTCGACGATCTCGCCGCCTTTGGCCACAGCCTCGCCGCCGCGCTCGACGCCGGCGACGTCGCCGCCCTGCAGCTGCGCCTCAAGGATCAGCCCGAGGGGGTCATCGCCGCCGCCCACGACATGATCGCCCCGATGTGCCTGGGCCGGGACGTCGCCCTGATCCTCAACGAC
>SDZP01000066.1 GCA_004144935.1 Caulobacteraceae bacterium
ACCGGCGCCCAGGCCGCCGAATGGTCGGTCTCCGTCCAGAGCCGGAGCCTGACCACCATGATGGGCTCGCCGCCGCCGCCCGGGGCCGATCCGGTCGCCGACGCGCCGACCGAGACCTGGCTCTACGTGCAGCAGGGGACGCTGTTCATCACCATCGCCTCGCCCAAGGCCATGACCGGCTGGCTGACCTATGAGATCGGCCAGTTCGACCGCTGGCGGATCGTCGACGAGGACGATTTCACCGGCGCCGAGCTGGACGTGATTCAAGAGGGCCGCGACCGCACGGTGACGCTGGATTTCAGCCGGGTGCAGGACAAGCGGACGCTGAAGATCAAGATCCGCTAGATCGAAACGGTCACAATTCACGGTCAACGGCGGGCGGACGCCCGGTTATCCTTGTCAAAGCGCCCCTGCGGCGGCTAACCACCGCCTCTCGTTTCGACTGGAGTTTGGCCAATGGCCGTTGACGCCGCCACGGTGCGCAAGGTCGCCCGTCTCGCCCGCATTGCCGTGCCGCAAGAGGCCCTGGAGCCGCTTGCCAGGGAGATCGACGGCATCATGCAGTGGATCGAGCAACTGGCCGAGGTGGATACCGACGGGGTCGAGCCGATGACCTCCGCCGTGGCCGCCGTGCTGCCGCTGCGCGACGACGTGGTCACCGACGGGGCGATGGTCGACAAGGTGGTGCTGAACGCGCCCAAATCGATTTCCGGCTTCTTTGTCGTGCCGAAGGTGGTGGAATAGATGTCCGAGCTTACCTCCCTCACCCTCAAGGGCGCGCTGGACGGGCTGAAGGCCAAATCCTTCTCCGCGGTCGAGCTGACCACGGCCCATGTCGCCGCCGTCGAGGCTGCCCGGGCGCTGAACGCTTTCGTGCTGGAGACGCCGGAGAAGGCGCTCGAGATGGCCGCCCGTTCGGACGCCCGCATCGCCTCTGGCGAGGCCGGGCCGCTGGAAGGCGCGCCGCTGGGTATCAAGGATCTGTTCTGCACCGAGGGCGTGCGGGCCACGGCCTGTTCGAAGATCCTCGGCGACTTCAAGCCGCCCTATGAAAGCACCGTCACCGCCAACCTGTTCGGCGACGGCGCGGTCATGCTGGGCAAGCTGAACATGGACGAGTTCGCCATGGGCTCTTCCAACGAGACCAGCGCCTTCGGGCCGGTGGTCAACCCCTGGAAGGTGGCGGGCGGCAACCAGTCGCTGACCCCGGGTGGCTCGTCGGGAGGCTCGGCCGCGGCGGTGGCGGCGGACCTGTGCCTGGGCGCCACGGCGACCGACACCGGCGGCTCGATCCGCCAGCCGGCGGCCTTCACCGGCACGGTCGGGATCAAGCCGACCTACGGCCGCTGCTCGCGCTGGGGCGTGGTGGCCTTTGCCAGCTCGCTCGACCAGGCCGGGCCGATCGCCAAGACGGTCGAGGATGCGGCCATCCTGCTGACCAGCATGGCCGGGCACGATCCCAAGGACAGCACCAGCCTGCCGGTCGACACCCCCGATTTCGCCAGTTTCGTCGGCAAGTCGGTGAAGGGCCTGCGGGTGGGGGTGCCGAAGGAATACCGGGTCGACGGCATGCCGGCCGAGATCGAGAAGCTGTGGGAAGACGGCGTCGCCTGGCTGCGCGAGGCCGGCTGCGAGATCGTCGAGGTGTCGCTGCCGCACACCAAGTACGCCTTGCCGGCCTACTACATCGTCGCCCCGGCCGAGGCCTCCTCAAACCTCGCCCGCTATGACGGCATGCGCTACGGATTCCGGGCCGAGGGCAATAACCTCACCGAGATTTACGAGAACACCCGGGCGCAGGGCTTCGGCGCGGAAGTGAAACGCCGCATCCTGATCGGCACCTATGTGCTGAGCGCCGGCTATTACGACGCCTACTATCTGAAGGCCCTGAAGGTGCGCCGCCGCATCGCCGAGGACTTCGACAGGGCCTGGGAACAGTGCGACGTGCTGCTGACCCCGACCGCGCCGTCGGCCGCCTTCGCGCTCGGCGAGCGCAACGCCGATCCGATCGCCATGTACCTGAACGACGTCTTCACGGTGACGACCAACCTGGCCGGCCTGCCGTCGATCAGCGTGCCGGCCGGGGTGGACGCCCAGGGTCTGCCGCTGGGGCTGCAGCTGATCGGGCGGGCGCTGGACGAGGGGACGGTGTTCTCTGTCGCGGGCGCGATTGAAAAGGCCGCCGGGTTCAAGGCGCGGGCGGAACGGTGGTGGTGATTCTCGGGCCAGCAGGGCGGCGCGAACCTGCTCGGGGGGAACGTCCAGGCCGACAAGATTGACCATTATGCCCCGGCCGAAGGACTGGTTCGCCGCCAGGTACATTCGTTTTGGGCCGGATCGGGTGAAGCGATCCACAGGGTCGCCAACATCGAGGTAGAGGAAGCGGTGTCGACTAAGGCTGACCTGCATGACGGTTTCGGTCACGTCGCGGATCTCGGACCATGGGATGGTCTCGTCGGCGATGCGGCGGTCGAACACGCCCTGGGCGTCGATGCGCAGGACGAGCTTCCGGTCGAAGATGCGCCAGAGTCCGATCAGTCCGAACAGGCCGAACACGGTGACGGCCAGTACGCCCGCGATCTGGCCCCTGATCCCAAACGCCTCGGGACGGGAAAGCATGAAGGCGCCAGCCGCCACGAACGCCGCCGAGCCCAGCGTCAGGAGGATCATTTTCGATGGGCTGTGGCGCGCTTCCAACTCAGGTCCCCCAACCTTGCAACTTCGGCCGATCCGAACTCCCGTCGGCCGTCAACCCAGTGTAGATAACCGCCATGTCCACGAACGCCAATGTCATCAAGGGTCGCACGGGCGACTGGGAAATCGTCATGGGGCTGGAGATCCACGCCCAGGTGGCGTCGAACTCCAAGCTGTTCAGCGGCGCGGCCGTCGGCTTCGGGGCGGGGCCGAATGAGCAGGTCAGCCTGGTCGACGCGGCCTTTCCGGGCATGCTGCCGGTGCTGAACCGCTACTGCGTCGAGCAGGCGGTGCGGACGGGTCTGGGTCTGAAAGCGCAAATCAACCTGAAGAGCCGGTTCGACCGCAAGAACTACTTCTATCCCGACCTGCCGCAGGGCTATCAGATCAGCCAGTTCGAATTCCCCATCGTCGGGGAAGGCGAGGTGCTGGTCGAGCGCGACGACGGCAGCAGCTTCACCGTCGGCATCGAGCGGCTTCACCTGGAGCAGGACGCCGGCAAGTCGATCCATGACCTGGACCCCGACGCCACCTATGTCGACCTGAACCGCTCGGGCACCGCGCTGATGGAGATCGTCTCGCGGCCGCACATCCGCACGGCGGCGGAGGCGGCGGCCTATGTGAAGAAGGTGCGGGCGATCCTGGTGACGCTCGGCACCTGCGACGGCGACATGGAGAAGGGCAACCTGCGCGCCGACGTCAACGTCTCGGTCTGCCGGGTCGGGGGATACGACAAGTTCCGCGAGAGCGGCGACTTCAGCCACCTGGGCACGCGCTGCGAGATCAAGAACGTCAACTCCTACCGCTTCATCCAGCAGGCCATTGAGCATGAGGCCCGGCGCCAGATCGAGATCCTCGAGGACGGCGGCAAGATCGACCAGGAGACCCGGCTGTTCGACCCGGTGAAGGTCGAGACCCGCTCCATGCGGTCGAAGGAAGAGGCGATGGACTATCGCTACTTCCCCGACCCCGACCTGCTGCCGCTGGTCATCGACGCGGCCTGGGTCAAGGAGATCGAGGCCAGCCTGCCGGAGCTGCCCGACGCCAAGAAGGCGCGGCTGCAGAGCCAGTACGGCCTGAGCGCCTATGACGCCGGGGTGCTGACCGGGGACGCGGCCCTGGCCGCCTTCTTCGAGACCGCCGCGGTGGGGCGCAACGCCAAGCTGGTGGCCAACTGGACCAACAACGAGCTGTCGGCCCAGCTGGCCCTGGCCGGTCTGTCGTTCGACGCCTCGCCGATCCCGCCCAAGGACATCGCCGAGCTGGTCGAGCTGATCGAGAAGGAGACCATCTCCTCGAAGATCGCCAAGCAGGTGTTCGAGCACATGTGGGCCGGCGAGGGGTCCCCCGCCGCCATCGTCGAGACGCGCGGCCTGGTGCAGGTGACCGACACCGGCGCGATCGAGGCGGTCGTGGATCGGCTGATCGAGGCCAACCCGGGCCAGGCGGCGGCGGTGAAGGACAAGCCGCAGGCGATCGGCTGGTTCGTGGGTCAGGTGATGAAGGAGATGGCCGGCAAGGCCAATCCGGCGGCGGTGAACGCGATTTTGAAGGCGAAGCTGGGGATCTAGCGGGGCTCACGGACCCTTCTCCCGCTTGTCGGGGGAAGGATCAGTCTTCCGGCGTCAGCTTCGCGCCATCCAGCGCCGCGTCCGCCCTCGCCTTGCGGGCGGCCTCCAGCGATCGATCCGCCCCGGTGCGGCCGAATTTTGCGCGGTTCTCCACGGCCGACTGCTTGCCGGTCGCCCGGGCCCGGGCCTTGCGGGCCTTGTTGAGGTTGATCACGTCCGCCATGGCGAAAATCTAGCCTGAAACTCTAAGCGCCGACAGTCGTTCTTGTGGTCCCACACCCATTCAGGAGTAAGCCCCATGACCGACGCCTCCACCATCCGCGAACATATGGAAGTCATCGGCTCGGACGACAAACACGTCGGCCGCGTCGACCATGTGGTCGGCACCGACATCGAACTGGCGAAACTCGACATCGCCGGCGGCTTCAAGCACCACATGATCCCGCTCAGCTGGGTCGACTATGTCGAGGACGACAAGGTCAAGCTCAGCCTGACCGCCGACGCCGCCAAGGCTGCCTGGCGCGAAAAGCACTAGGGTCTCAGGCCCGGATGCAAAGAGGGCCCGCGGTTTGCGCCGCGGGCCCTTTTTCCTGCCTAGCGCACAGCGCCGCAGAACCGCTGGATGCGGCCGCAGGCATCCTCCAGCACTGCGTTGGAGGTCGCGTAGCTGATCCGGAAGTGGGGCGAGAGACCGAAGGCCGCGCCGTGCACCACGGCGACCCCCTCCGCCTCCAGAAGCTCGCTGGCGAAAGCCTCGTCGTCGGTGATCACCTTGCCGGTGGGGGCGGTCTTGCCGATCAGCTCGGCGACCGAGGGGTAGACATAGAAGGCGCCTTCCGGGGTCGGGCAGTGCATGCCGCTGGCCTGGTTGAGCATCGAGACCACCAGGTCGCGGCGTTCCTGGAACAGTCTGGCGTTCGGCTTGATGAAGTCCTGCGGGCCGTTCAGCGCCTCCACCGCCGCCCACTGCGAGATCGAGCAGGGATTGGAGGTCGACTGGCTCATCACCTTGCTCATCAGCTTGATGAGCGGCTCGGGGCCGGCGGCGTAGCCGATGCGCCAGCCGGTCATGCTGTAGGCCTTGGAGACGCCGTTCATGGTCAGGGTGCGGTCGTAGAGTTCCGGCACGACCTGGGCGATGGTGGTGAACTCGAAGTCGTCGAACACCAGGTGCTCGTACATGTCGTCGGTCAGGATCCAGACCTGGGGATGGCGTAGCAGCACCTCGCCGATGGCCTTGAGTTCGTCGCGCGTGTAGGCGGCGCCCGACGGGTTGGACGGGCTGTTCAGGAGCAGCCAGCGGGTGCGCGGCGTGATGGCGGCCTCGAGGGCGGCGGGCTCGACCTTGAAGTTGGTGGCGGCGCTGGTCGGCACGAAGCGCGGCTCGCCGCCGGCCAGGTAGACCATGTCGGGATAGCTGACCCAGTAGGGGGTGGGGATCAGCACTTCGTCGCCGGGGTTCAGGGTGGCGACGAAGGCGTTGTAGATGACCGGCTTGCCGCCCGGCGAGACGTTGACCTGGGCCGGCTTGTAGCTGAGGCCGTTTTCCCGCGCGAACTTGGCGCAGATGGCTTCCTTCAGCTCGGGGATGCCGTCGACGTCGGTGTATTTGGTCTTGCCGGCGTTGATCGCCGCGATGGCGGCCTGCTTGATGTTGTCGGGGGTGTCGAAGTCCGGCTCGCCGGCGCCCAGGCTGATGACGTTGCGGCCCTCGCGCTGCAGAAGGCGGGCCTTGGCCGTCACCGCGATGGTGGCGGACGGCTTCACGCGGGCCAGCGCGGCGGATTCAAGCGACATCGGTGACGACTCCCCTGGAGTGTTCGTTTTTCAGGATTGCGTGCGTCTTACGCGCGGGGTTGCTGCGCCGCAACACGTGGGCGGTGCAGTTTTCGTGGAGGTGATGTCAGGCGTCCGTCAGGCGCGAAGCCGGCGGACCTCGTTGATGAAGGCGTTGAGGTGGGCGCCGAAATAGGCGGTCGTCTTCTCGTCGGTGAGCTGGCCATCGACGATCTTGGTATGGGCCTGGAAGACCAGCACCTCGCCGAGCGGGGCAACGCGGGTCAGGGTGCGGCGCAGGATCAGGCGCAGCTGGTCCTGGGCCCGGGCGCTGCCGGTCATCCCGGGGCTGGCCCCGACGATGCAGGCGATCTGGCCGGTCAGCGGGGCGGGCGAGCCGCGGCTGGCCCAGTCGATGGCATTCTTCAGCACGCCGGTGATGCCGGCATTGTACTCAGGGCAGGCGAAGAGGATGCCGTCGGCGGCGCGGATGGCGTCCTTCCAGGCGGTGACCGCCGGCGGATCGCCCTCTGCCTCCACGTCGGCGTTGAACAGCGGCAGATCGTGCAGGCGGTGAATCGTCAGGCTGACGCCGTCCGGCAGCAGGTCCTGGGCCGCATGCAGCAGGGTGGTGTTGAAGGAGGCGGCGCGCAGGCTGCCGGAGACGCCGAGGAGGTTCATGGCCGCAATCGTAGCGCCAAAGCCACAGCAAACCCAGTCCCGGCAAGGGATCGCGGAACCGTCCGCCCCCGGACCTGTTCAAGCCATTCGGGGCCTGTGGAGTTGAGATGAGCTACGCCGCCCCCGATCCCCGCCAGGCCCGCGCGGCCGTCTCGCAACCTTCCCTTGACCCCATCGCGGCAATCGGCGAGGCCTTCGCCCGCATGAAGGCCTTCTTCGACTTCGTCCTGAACATGGACGCCAAAGCCTGGCGGGCGGTGGCGGTCAGCTTCCTGCTGTTCGGTGGCGTGGGCATCGTCTTCTTGTTCGGCGCGCCGTTGATCGGGCTGGACGGCGAGACGGCGGTCGAGGGCTGGCTGGGCTCTGTGCACGGCGTCTGGGGCCTGCCGGTGGCGGTGGGCGCCTTTGCGGTGCTGGCCTTCCTGGGCGTGCCCCAGATCGTGCTGATCGCCGCCGCCGTGGTCGCCTTCGGGCCGTGGCTGGGCATGACCTACAGCTGGATCGGCACCCTGGTCTCGGCCCAGGTCGGATTCTGGCTGGGCCGGGCGTTCGGCGGCAAGCTGCTGCGCGACGTCGGCGGCAAGGGGGTCAACAGCTTCATGCGGCTGATCGGCGAGAACGGCTTCCTGGCCAGCCTGATCGTGCGGCTGGTGCCGTCGGCGCCCTTCATCGTCGTCAACATGGCCGCCGGGGTGACCCCGATGCGGCAGCGCCATTTCGCGACGGGCACCGGCCTTGGGATCATTCCCAAGATCGTGCTGACGGCCTTCGCCGGCAATTCCCTGGTCCAGAGCTTCAAGGGCCAGGGCAACATCGGCCACTACCTGACCCTCGCCGCCGTGGTAGCGGTCTGGATCGCGGTGGGCTGGTACGCGCGCCGCTGGCTGAAGAAGCACGAGGCGGAGCAGGCCGCAGACGACGCCGCCTCCAACTGACACCCGGGTGACATTTCTACCTGTCGCGTCCGCCTAGTCTTCCGCCAAACGTGCGGAGGGGCATATGCGGTTCGCGGCGATCATTCTGATGACGGCCTTGCTCGCCGGTGTCGCTCATGGGGCCGAGGCGCCGACCAAGGCGACGGTGGCGGCCCAGGCGAAGCTGAAGGCGCAGCTGCCCTTCGCCGACGACCAGGACTTCGATTTCGCCAGGCGGGGCTTCGTCGCCACCCGCGCCGATCCTCTGATCAGGCGCGCCGACGGCGGCGTCGCCTGGGACCTGTCGGCCTATGACTTCATCAAGGGCGAGGCGCCGGCCAGCGTGAACCCCAGCCTGTGGCGGCAGGCGCGCCTGCTGTCGCTGCATGGGCTGTTCAAGGTGTCGGACCGCATCTGGCAGGTGCGCGGCTTCGATCTGGCCAACATCACCTTCATTCAGGGTGACACCGGCTGGATCGTCATCGATCCGCTGACCACGACCGAGACGGCGCGGGCGGCGCTGGAGCTGATCGACGCCAAGGTCGGCCGCCGGAAGGTGGTTGCGGTGATCTACACCCACAGCCACGTCGACCACTTCGGCGGCGTGCGGGGCGTCATCGACGAGAAGGACGTCGGCACGGGCCCCGGCGATGTGCGGGTGATCGGGCCGCAGGGCTTCCTGGAGGAGGCGGTGTCTGAGAACGTCATCGCCGGCGCGGCGATGAGCCGGCGGGCCAATTTCCAGTTCGGCCACAACCTCGCGCCGGGTCCCGATGGCCAGATCAGCTCCGGCATCGGCCAGGCGGTGGCCAAGGGCACGGTGAGCTTCATCGCCCCGCGCGACATCGTCAGCCGCACCGGCCAGACGATGACAGTCGACGGCGTAGAGCTCGAATTCCAGTACACGCCGGGCACCGAGGCGCCGGCCGAGATGAACATCTACCTGCCGCAGTTCCGGGCCCTGTGCATGGCCGAGAACGCCAACGCGACGATGCACAATGTGCTGACTCCGCGCGGCGCCCTGGTGCGCGACGCCAAGGTCTGGGCGGACGACCTGTCGAGTTCGGTCGAGCTCTACGGGGCCCGCACCGACGTGATGTTCACCAGCCACGGCTGGCCGCGCTTTGGCCGCGAGGTGATCGGCGACTATCTGCTCAGCCACCGGGACGCCTACAAATACCTGCATGACCAGACCGTGCGGCTGATGAACCAGGGCTATGTCGGGGCCGAGATCGCGAACCGGATCAAGCTGCCGCCGGTGCTGGCCGACCAGTGGTTCAACCGCGGCTACTACGGGACGATGAGCTTCAACAGCCGGGCGGTCTACCAGCGCTACATGGGCTGGTACGACGCCAACCCGGCCAGCCTGGCGGTGCTGCCGCCGGCCGAGCAGGCCCGGCGCTACGTCGCCGCCATGGGCGGGGCGGGCAAGGTTCGGGCCCTGGCCGCCACCGCGTACGACGCCGCCGACTACGGCTGGGCGGCGACCTTGCTGAACAATGTCGTGCAGGCCGATCCGGCCGACAGGGCCGCCGCCGAACAGCTGGCCCGGACCTACGACCAGCTCGGCTACCAGGCCGAGAGCAGCCTGTGGCGGAACATCTACCTGACCGGGGCCGGGGAACTGCGGGGCGGCGTGTCGCCGCCGTCCGTGGCCTCGACCTCGCCGGACATCGTCATGAACCTGCCCACGGCGATGCTGTTCGACCTGCTGGCCATCCGGCTGAACCCCGACAAGGTCGGCGAGGGCAGGACCTCGGTGCTGTTCGTCTTCCCCGAGCGCCAGGAGCGCTATCTGGTGACGGTGCGCAACCAGGTGCTGGTCGGGCGGCCAGCGCTCGAGGGCGCCACGGCGGAGGCGACCCTGACCCTGCCGCGCGCGCTGTTCCTGCAGGCCCTGTTCAGCGGCAAGCCGCTGGCCGGCCAGCCCGGGGTCAAGGTCGAGGGCAACGGGGCGGCCCTGGTGAAGATGCTGGGCTGGTTCGATGCGCCGAAAGCAGACTTCCCGATCGTCACCCGGCCGGAGTAGGGGAGGAGGCTCGAAAGGCCCGCCCATGCTGACCCTCTTCTACTCGCCCGGTTCCTGCTCAGACGCCTCGCGCATCGCCCTGGAAGAGGCCGGCGCGACCTTCCAGGCCCTGCGCGTCGACTTCTCGAAGGAGGAGCAGCGCCAGCCGCAGTATCTGGCCATCAACCCCAAGGGCCGGGTGCCGGCGCTGGTCACCGACGAGGGGGTGATCACCGAGACGGTGGCCATCCTCGGCTGGATCGCCCAGGCCTTTCCGGACGCCAGGCTGGCCCCCGACGACGCCTTCGGCTTCGCCCGCGTGCAGGCCTTCAACGCCTACCTCGCCTCGACCGTGCATGTGGCCTACGCCCACTGGCGGCGGGCCTATCGCTGGGCCGACGATCCGGCCTGCCGCCAGCACCTGCGCGACTGCGCGCCGGAACGCTACGCCGACTGCTTCACCACCATCGAGGCGGAGATGTTCGAGGGGCCCTGGGTGCTCGGCGAGAATTTCACCGTCTGCGACATCTACCTGTTCGTGATGACCGACTGGCTGGAGTCGGTCGAGATCGACCCGCGCCGCTTTCCGAAATTGCATGATCACCGCGAGCGCGTCCGGGCCCGCCCGGCGACGCGGAAGGTTCTTGCTCAGCAGGCGGCCTAATGGCGCATCGGCGCAAAACTCTTGCGTGAATCGCGGTGAATCTGTACATCGACAGCATGGATCGTCAGCGCGACACCCTGCGTCTTCTTCGGCTCCTCGGGCTTAGCAGCCCCTGGATGACCGTCTAGCTGCGCATACGTCGCGGCGGGTCGCCCAGGGGCAGGAAGCTCCACCCGCCAAACAGACCCGCGACGAAAGAATTTACCCCATGAGCTCGATCATCTCCGGCGCCCAGCGCGTCATCGTATTCGACACCACCATGCGCGACGGCGAGCAATCGCCCGGCGCCTCCATGTCCCTGGACGAGAAGCTGGAGCTGGCCAAGATCCTCGAGGAGATGGGGGTCGATGTCATCGAGGCCGGTTTCCCGATCGCCTCGAACGGTGACTTCGAGGCCGTCCGCGCCATCGCCAAGATCGTCACCGAAAGCACCGTCTGCGGCCTGGCCCGCGCCGCCGCCGCCGACATCGACCGCTGCGCCGAGGCGATTCGGCCCGCCGCCCGCGGCCGCATCCATACCTTCCTGTCGACCAGCCCGGTCCACATGAAGTGGAAGCTGCAGATGGAGCCCGACGCGGTGCTGGAGGCGGTCAGCGCCTCGGTCACCCACGCCCGCAACCTGTGCGACGACGTCGAATGGTCGGCCGAGGACGCCACCCGCACCGAGCGCGAGTTCCTGTACCGCTGCGTCGAGGCGGCCATCCGGGCCGGGGCCGGCACCATCAACCTGCCCGACACCGTCGGCTACACCTACCCTGAGGAATACGCCCAGCTGTTCCGCGACGTGATCGCCAACGTGCCGGGCGCCGACAATGTCATCTTCTCGGCCCACTGCCACAACGACCTGGGCCTGGCCGTCGCCAACAGCCTGGCCGCCGTGCAGGGCGGCGCGCGCCAGGTGGAGTGCGCCGTCAACGGCATCGGCGAGCGGGCCGGCAACGCGGCCCTGGAAGAGATCGTCATGGCCATGCGGGTGCGGGGCGAGACCCTGGGCTTCGACAGCGCCGTCGAGCCGCTGCACATCACCCGGGCCAGCCGCTACGTCTCGGCCATCACCGGCTTTCCGGTGCAGTTCAACAAGGCCATCGTCGGCAAGAACGCCTTCGCCCACGAGGCCGGCATCCACCAGGACGGGATGCTGAAGAACGCCGAGACCTACGAGATCATGAAGCCAGAGGACGTCGGCCAGGGCGCCAGCAACCTGGTGATGGGCAAGCATTCGGGCCGCCACGCCTTCCGCGAGAAGCTGAAAGCCCTGGGCTACGAACTGGGCCAGAACGCCCTGAACGAGGCCTTCGTCCGCTTCAAGGAACTGGCCGACAAGAAGAAGCACGTCTTCGACGACGACATCATCGCCCTCGTCGACGACGCCCTGGCGCGCGGTTCGGAGAAGATCCGGGTCGCCAAGCTGCGGGTTGTGGCCGGCACCGATGGCCAGTCCGCCGAGCTGACGCTGGACGTCGACGGCGTCGAGAAGACCGCCGAGGCCACCGGCGACGGACCGGTCGACGCGGTGTTCAACGCCATCCACATGATCGTGCCGCACAACGCCGCCCTGCGCCTGTTCCAGGTGCATGCGGTGACCGAAGGGACGGACGCCCAGGCCCAGGTCTCGGTGCGACTCGAGGAGGACGGCCGCATCGCCACCGGCCAGGCGGCCGACACCGACACCCTGACGGCCAGCGCCAAGGCCTATGTCAACGCGCTCAACAACCTCTTCTCCCGCAAGGAAAAGAGCCGGCCGGAAACGGCCATCGCCAGCGGGTTCTAGCCGGTCTGGCGGAAGCGTACGCGGTTCCGCCGCCCGGACAGGCTCTGCACGCCTAAGCCGCGACAGACCAGGTCTGGCGGCCCAGCTTGCGGGCGAGGATTTCGGGCGCCAGGTGGGCGTCGGGCCGGCAGGCGAAGCCTTCCTCCGACAACAGGCCGCAAAGCCGCAGCCGCTCGTCGGGGTCGGTCATGCGGCCGGCGTCGATGACCGCCAGGCCGCCCTCGCGCAGCATGGCCCTCATGCCGTGGACGCTGCGGCCGACCTGGCTGGCGCTCTCCATGCCGACGACCAGCAGGAGGTCGGCGACC
>SDZP01000431.1 GCA_004144935.1 Caulobacteraceae bacterium
GTCCCCCGCCAGCCCGCCGCTGGCCGACGGGGTCAGGGCCAGGTAGCCGACCGAGACCACCCGCGCCGCCCCGGCCCCGACCTCGGCCCGTGGCGCATCCCGGCCCCGGTCGCCGAAGGTGTAGAGCTGTTCGACATAACCCAGCTCGAAGCCGGTCTGGCTCGAGACGAACTCCCGCAGCGCCAGTTCGAAGGTCCGGTCGCTGTCGGGCGCAAACGGTCCGAACGGCAGCGCCGCCGCCTCCTGCGGCCGCACGGTCAGCACCACCGCCTCGCCCTCGCGGATGGCGACGATGACGGCGCTGAGGCCGATGACGACGGACGGGTTCATGGCTGCTGGTGGTAGAGGATTTTTGGACGATGCGCGACGTCAGTAGGTCGACGCGATCTCGAACGGCGCGCCGGGGTAGGTGTAGTTCCCCCGGCCGATCCCCTGCACGGCCTCGACCATCCGCCCGTCACGCCCCATGACCTCGTCGGCCAGGCGCACGATCAGCGGGTTCGGCGTCGCCCCCACCGAGGCCTTGCGCAACGCCTGCGCGATCACCGCCTCGTCGGCGTCCGGATTGCGCGAGCAGGCGACGATGAAGGCGCTGGCCGTCGAGCGGCTGACCCCGGCCCAGCAGTGGATCAGCATCGGGTCTCGCCCGTCCCAGGTGGCCGCGAAATCGAGCACCTTGCGCACCAGCCCCTCGTCCGGCAGCGTCTCGCCGGCTGTCTGCTGCCAGATGTCGTGCACGGTCAGCTTCAGGTGCCGGTCGGGATACAGCGCCCGCGGCGCCTGGCTCATCAGGCCCTCTTCCAGCAGGGTGATGACGTGCGACGGTTTCTTCCACTTGATGACCGTTGGCGCGTCCCGCAGCGGGCTGACGATGATGGTCATTCGGTGCTGAAGGCCTGCGGCGTGCGCTCGTAGCCCGCCGCTTCGGACAGGATGTGGAACCGCGCCACGTAGCGCTCCTGCGCCTCACCGGGCGGCTGGGGATGGATGACCAGGTTGTAGCCCTCCGGCGGCGGCCCGAAGATTACCCGGCTCTCCTCGACGGTGAACCCGGCCAGTTGCGTCGCCTCGAAGTAGGCGCAGGCCCGGTCGGCGGTCTTCAGCAGCTTCTTGATGTTCTGCGGCGTCTTGGCCGGCAGGCCGAAGCGGGCGTGGATGGCGTGCTCAAGCCGCTCCTCGAACTCCTTGTAGGAGACGCCCAGCGCCGCCTTGAACGGGCTGATCATGTCGCCGATCACGTATTCGCTGGCGTCGTGCAGCAGGGCCGCCAGCCGCCAGCGGGGCGCCAGGTCCGGCTGGATGTGGGCGGCGATCTCCTCGACCACCAGGCTGTGCTGGGCGACGGAAAAGCCATGCTCGCCGATGGTCTGGCCGTTCCAGCGGGCCACCCGGGCCAGGCCGTGGGCGATGTCCTCGATCTCGATGTCCATCGGCGAGGGATCGAGCAGGTCCAGGCGGCGCCCCGACAGCATCCGCTGCCAGGCTCTGGGTTGCTTGCCTCGCGGCCCGTTGGCCATCTGGATCGTTCCTCTCAGCTCAAGAATTGGGAACGTCCAACTGGAGCATCGCTTGACAAAGATCAACGACAGGAACGGGGTATCCCCCTAATTCGTTGGTCTGGCATGGAGACACTCTCATGAGTTGGGCCCGTATCATGGCGCCGCTGGCCGGCGGCGCAGGCGACGAACAGGCGCTGGCGGCCGCCGCCGCCATCGCCGGACCGTTCGACGCCGAGCTGGCCGCCGTCCACGCCCCGGCCGATGTCGCCGACCTGATGCCCTGGATGGGCGAGGGGTTCATGGGCGGCGTGCAGATCACCGCCATGGACAGCCTCAAGGAAGCCGCCGCCGAGGGCCAGCGCGCCGCCAAGGCCGCCCTGGCCGCCGCCGGCTACGCCAAGAGCCGCTTCGTCAGTCTCGAAACGCCGGTCTGGGCCGGCCTTTCCATGGAAGGCCGGCTGTCGGACGTGGTTGTCTTCACCGACGAGGCGGCGCGAGGGCGCGGCCCTCTGGCCGAAGCCTTCCAGCAGACCGTCGCCGACGAACAGCGCCCGGTCATCGTCGCCCGTCAGGGCCTGTCGGTCGGCGGCGTCGTCGCCGTCGCCTGGGACGGCGGCAAGGAAGCCAGCCGCGCCGCCCGCACCGCCCAGCCGCTGCTCGAGAAGGCCAGCCGGGTGGTGATCCTCTGCGCCCCCTCCGCCTCGTCGCGGAATTTCGACGGCGCCCGGCTGCAACAGTTCTTCGCCGATCGCGGCGTGACCTCCGAGGTTGAGGTGCTTGCCGAAGGCGGCGACGCCGCCCCGCTGCTGCTGGACGCCTGCAAGCGTCTGGGGGCGAACCTGCTGGTCGCCGGCGCCTTCGGGCACCCACGCCTGCAGGAGTACATCTTCGGCGGCACCACGCGGACCCTGCTGAACAACGACGGTCCGTCGCTCTTTCTGTCCCATTAGCTTTCAAAACGGAGAAACAGGCATGACCCTGTCCCGCATCATCATGCGCCTTGCCCGCAATCCGGGCACCGAATTCGCCGATGGCGACGACCACCGCGGCTACACCCTGACCGCGCCGCTGACCGACGACGGCATGCTGGACCTCGACGCCTTCGGAAAGGCCAGAGCCGACTGCACCGTGCGCCGGTTCGCCCCTGACGAAGACGCCACCCTGGGCCGTCTGGCCCGCCGTCGGGACAATTGGTACTTCGACTACGACGACCAGGACGACACCGACGACGAGGCCGTCCACAAGCTGGGACAGCACCGGTTCGCGGTCGGGGAATA
>SDZP01000067.1 GCA_004144935.1 Caulobacteraceae bacterium
CCGCCGCCAGCGCCCGGGCGCCCTCGGCATCGGTCCGCTCCAGATGATCGGCGCTCAACGCCCCGAACTCCGCCGCCAGCTGCGCCCCGCCGCCCGCCGTCCGCTGGTCGGCATGCAGCCGCACCGGCAGCCCGTGCGCCCGCGCCGCCTCGAACACCCGCCGCACCTCGGCCGGCGTGAAGGCGTTGCTCTCGCAGAAGGCGTCGACCGCGTCGGCCAGGCCCACGGCCGCCGGAATGATCTCGTCCACCACCTTGGTCACATAGACCTCGCGGCTGTCCCGATGCTCCGGCGGCAGGGTGTGGGCCGCCAGCAAGCTGGTCGCCACGCTCACCGCCCGCGCCGTCTCCAGCCCCCGCGCCGCCCGCAGCATCTTCAGCTCGTTGTCGATATCCAGCCCGTAGCCCGACTTGATCTCGATGGCCGTCAGCCCCTCGGCCAGCAGCCGGTCCAGCCGCTCGAGGGCGCTCGCCGTCAGCTCCGCCTCACTGGCCGCCCGCGTCCTGGCCACGGTGGAAACGATCCCGCCGCCGGCCGCCGCGATGGTCTCATAGGTCTCGCCCCGCAGGCGCATCTCGAACTCGTCCGCCCGGTCGCCGGCGAACACCAGATGGGTGTGGCAGTCGATCAGCCCCGGGGTGACCAGCCGCCCATCCAGCTCGACCACCTCACCCGCCGTCCAGCCCTCCGGCAGCTCGGTCCCGACAAAGGTGATCCGCCCGTCGACGCACCCCACCGATCCGCCCTCGACCAGGCCCAGACCCGCCAGCGACTCGTCGAGAGTCGCCAGTCGCCCACCGCGCCAGAGCCGGTCGAAATGCATGAGTCCTCCGCCAAGGCCGGCACAATATGTCTAGACATATTCATCTGGCAACCTGATCCTCCCCCGATGCCGACCACCCTGTTCCTCGACCGCGCCCTGCTTCCGGACGGCTGGGCGAGCGGCGTGCGACTTACCATCGAGGGCGGAATGATCACCGCGCGGCAAAGCGGCCAAACGCCCAGAACGGGCGAAGCGCGCGAGGCCCTCGGCGTCCCTGGCCTATCTAATCTGCACAGCCACGCCTTCCAGCGCGCCATGGCCGGCCTCGCCGAGCGCCGCGGCCCGGCGGCCGACAGCTTCTGGACCTGGCGCGAGGTCATGTACCGCTTCCTGGCCCGCCTGGGGCCCGACGACGTGGAGGCCATCGCCGCCTACGCCTTCGCCGACATGCTGGAGGCCGGCTTCACCGCCGTCGCCGAGTTCCACTACCTGCACCACAGCCCCGACGGCAGCCCCTACGCCGACGTCGCCGAGCTTGCCCGCCGCCACCTGAAGGCCGCCGACGACACTGGCATCGGCATCACCCTGCTGCCGGTCTTCTACGCCCACGCCACCTTCGGCGGCGAACCCCCGACGCCGGGGCAGCGCCGATTCATCAATGATCCCAATCGCTTCGCCCGCATCGTCGAAGCCCTGCAGAATGACCGCGCGACCGTCGGCGTCGCCCCCCACTCCCTACGCGCCGCCACCCCCGACGAGTTGCAGGCCATCCTGCCGCTGACCACCGGCCCGGTCCACATCCACGCCGCCGAGCAGGTCAAGGAGGTCGAGGACTGCCTGGCCTGGTCGGGCCAGCGCCCGGTCGAATGGCTGCTCGACCACGCCGGCGTGGACCCCCGCTGGTGCCTGATCCACGCCACCCACCTGACCCGGTCGGAGACCCTGCGCCTGGCCAGATCTGGCGCCGTCGCCGGCCTCTGCCCGATCACAGAGGCCAACCTGGGCGACGGCATCTTCCCGGCCAGCGACTACCTGGCCGCCGCCGGAGCCTTCGGCGTCGGCACCGACAGCAACATCGCCATCGACGCCGCCGGCGAACTGCGCCAGCTGGAATACGCCCAGCGGCTCAGCCTTCGCGGCCGCAACCTGCTGTCCCGGACCGAGGGCGAGAGCACCGGCCGGGCCCTGCTGACCGACGCGCTCAAGGGCGGCGCCCAGGCCCTCGGCCAGCGGCTCGGCGCCCTGGCCATCGACCATCGCGCCGACGTCGTCTGCCTGGACATGAACCATCCGGACATGGCCGGCCGCGGCGACGATCTGGCCCTGGACACCTGGATTTTCTCGCAAGGCCGGGCCGCCATTTCCTCCGTCTACGCCGGCGGCCGCCGCGTCGTCGAGAACGGCCGCCACCTCGGCCGCAGCGCCATCAACACCCGCTACAGCACTGTCCTTCGAGGCCTTACCGCATGAGCCAGCCGCTCCACGAAACCATCCGCGCCCGCCTGGAAGCCGACATCCTGGAAGGCCGCTTCAAGCCCGGCGAGAAGCTGCCCAACGAGACCGAGCTGGCCGCCGAGTGGGACTGCGCCCGCATGACCATCAGCCGGGCCCTGGGCGCCCTGGCCGAGGCCGGCATGGTCCAGCGCCGCAAGCGGGCCGGCACCTTCGTCGCCCGTCGCACGGTGCAGGAGACGGTGCTGGACATCCGCGACGTGGCCGCCGACATCCGTGCCTCCGGCCGCGAATACAGCTTCCGCCGCCTGGCCCGCCGCGAGGCCGCCGCCTCGGCCGAGGACGCCGCCGCCCTGGGCGTCGCCGAGGGCGCGCCGGTCCTGCTGATCATCGGCCTGCACCTTGCCGACGGCCAGGTCCACGCCCTGGAAGAGCGGCGGATCAACCTGGACGTCGCCCCCGCCGCCGGCCGCGAGCGCTTCGAGGACGAGGCCCCGGGCGCCTGGCTGCTGGCCCACGTCGCCTGGACCGAGGCCGAACACGTCATCTCGGCCGTGGCCGCCGATGGCCAGACGGCCAAAAGAATGGGGATTTCAACCGGTTCGGCCCTGCTCAGTCTGGAGCGCAAGACCTGGCTCGCCGGGGATTGCGTGACCAGCGCCCGCTTCCTCTACCCGGCCGGCGCCCAGCGCTTCGCCGCCCGCCTGCGAGAGCCCGGCGCCAAGGCGAAGTGAGCCGGGAACAAGGCTGACAGCAGGGCGCTTTGCTTGCGCCGGTCCGGGTTTTCTGGCGGCCAGGAAAGACCATGCCCTTGACCCCGACCTCCCGCGCCCGACTGACCAGTCTGGCCATCAGCGTCTCCGTGCTGGCGCTCGCCGCCGCCTGCGCCGGCCAGGCCCGCCTGCCCTCCTCCGCCACCTACGGCCCCAATCCGACGATCGGCGAGCCGCAGAAGGCCCTGATCCCGACCATCAACGCCCGCAAGGCGGTCGGCTGGCCCAGCGGCGACAAGCCCATCGCCGCCGCCGGCCTGAAGGTCGAGGCGTTCGCCGGCGGCCTCGACCACCCCCGCTGGCTGTACGTCCTGCCCAACGGCGACGTGCTGGTCGCCGAAACCAACGCTCCGCCCAAGCCCGAGGACGGCAAGGGCATCAAGGGGGCGGTGATGAAGGCGGTCATGGCCAACGCCGGCGCCGCCGCCCCGACCGCCAACCGCATCAGCCTGCTGCGCGACGCCGACGGCGACGGCGTGGCCGAGACCAAGACCGCCTTCCTGACGGGGCTCAACTCTCCGTTCGGGATGGCCCTGGTCGGAAACACCTTCTACGTCGCCAACAGCGATGCGGTGGTCAGCTTCCCCTACACGCCGGGGGCCACGGCGATCACCGCGCCGGCCACCAGGGTCACCGACCTGCCCGCCGGCCCGATCAACCACCACTGGACCAAGAACATCGTCGCCAGCCCCGACGGGACCAAGCTCTACGCAACTGTCGGCTCGAACAGCAACGTCGGCGAAAACGGTCTCGACAAGGAAGAGGGCCGGGCGGCGATCTGGGAGATCGACCTGGCCACCGGTCAGAAACGGCTGTTCGCCACCGGCCTGCGCAACCCCAACGGCATGGACTTCGAGCCCTCGTCCGGGATGCTGTGGACCGCCGTCAACGAGCGCGACGAGATCGGCCACGACCTGGTCCCCGACTACATGACCAGCGTCAAGGACGGCGGCTTCTACGGCTGGCCCTACAGCTATTGGGGCCGGGTCGACGACCGCGTCAAACCTCAGGACCCGGCCAAGGTCGCCGCCGCCCTGACCCCGGACTATGCCTTGGGCGCCCACACGGCCTCCCTCGGCCTCACCTTCTATCGCGGCGGGTTGCTCGGCCAGTATCGCGGCGGCGCCCTGATCGGCCAGCACGGCAGCTGGAACCGCGATCCGGTCAGCGGCTACAAGGTGGTGTTCGTTCCCTTCAGCGGCGGCAAGCCCAGCGGGCCAGCGCAGGATGTGCTCACCGGCTTCCTCGACAAGGACGTGCACGCCAAGGGCCGCCCGGTCGGGGTGGTGGTCGACAGGGCCGGAGCCCTGCTGGTGGCGGACGACGTCGGCAACGTCATCT
Source organism: Caulobacteraceae bacterium (assembly GCA_004144935.1). GTDB lineage: Bacteria > Pseudomonadota > Alphaproteobacteria > Caulobacterales > Caulobacteraceae > Caulobacter. Next base: position 4,330 of record SDZP01000067.1, read on the forward strand.
GGCGAGTGACGCCCGCAGCGTAGCGACCCTTCTCCCGACAAGCGGGAGAAGGAATCCGTTGGCGCGTCGTCGATCGGGACCTACGCTCTCCGAAATTTCGGGGATCCCACATGAAAAGCCTGCTGCTAACCGGCCTCGCCCTCGTCGCCCTCACCGCCTGCCAGAAGCCCACCACCTCGGACGGTTCGGAAGGCTATGGCCCGGACCCGAAGATGCCGGCCGCCAAAGCGACGCCGCTGCCGACCATCAACGCCCGCGAGGCCGTCGGCTGGGCCGCCGGCGCCGCGCCGACGCCTGCGGCGGGGCTGAAGGTCGCCCGCTTCGCCGAGGGTCTTGAACATCCGCGCTGGCTCTACGCCCTCCCCAACGGCGACATCCTGGTCTCGGAAAGCAACAGCCCGCCCCGCGAGGGCAAGGGCATTCAGGCCATGGTCGCCAAGAACATGATGAAGAAGGCCGGGGCCGCCGTCCCCAGCCCCAACCGCATCACCCTGCTGCGCGACGCCGTCGCCGAGCTCAAGATGCCCTTCATCACGGGCCTCAACTCGCCATCCGGCATGATGCTGGTAGGCAATCAGCTGTTCGTCGCCAACACCGACAGCGTCGTGGTGTTCGACTACGCCGAGGGCGCGACGAAGATCGAAGGCCCGGGCAAGAAGATCGCCGACCTGCCGGCCACCGGCTCCAACGGCCACTGGGCCCGCAACATCATCGCGGCGAAGGACGGCTCGAAGCTCTACGTCGGCGTCGGCTCCAGCAGCAATATCGCCGACGAGGGCCTGGATATCGAGAAGGACCGCGCCACCATCCAGGAGATGAACCTGGACGGCAGCGGCAAGCGGACCTTCGCGTCGGGCCTGCGCAATCCCAACGGCTTGGCGTTCGAGCCGGTGACCGGCCAGCTGTGGGCGGCGGTCAATGAGCGCGACATGATCGGCCAGGACACCCCGCCCGACTACATGACCGTGGTCCGCGATGGCGGCTTCTACGGCTGGCCCTGGAGCTACTGGGGCCAGACGGTCGACGAGCGGGTGCAGCCGGCCAACCCGGCCATGGTCGCCAAGGCCATCAAGCCGTCCTACGGCCTGGGCGCCCACACCGCCTCGCTGGGCATCCACTTCTACGGCGGCGCCCTGCTGCCCGAGGCCTGGCGCGGCGGCGTCTTCGTCGCCCAGCACGGCAGCTGGAACCGCGATCCGCCCAGCGGCTATCGGGTGATCTATGTGCCGTTCATGGCGGGCGCCCCGTCGGGCGGACCGGTTGTGGTGCTGGACGGCTTCCTGAACGGGAAAAAAGAAGCGCAAGGGCGGCCGGTGGCCATCGTCGAGGACAAGGCCGGCGCACTGCTGGTGTCGGACGACGTGGGGAACATCATCTGGCGGGTGACGCCGAAGTAGGGCCGCGGCGCCAGGCGCGAAAACCGTCCGTTCAACAGCTCAAGAAAAAGGGCCGCCGGATTGCTCCGGCGGCCCTCAATTCATTCAGCGTGCGAGAAGCCTACAGCCGCTCGATGATCGTCACGTTGGCCAGGCCGCCGCCTTCGCACATCGTCTGCAGGCCGTACTTGCCGCCGCGGTCTTTCAGCACATTGACCAGCGTCGCCATCAGCTTGCTGCCCGACCCACCCAGCGGGTGACCCAGGCTGATCGCGCCGCCGTTGACGTTGAGGCGATCCGGATCGGCGCCCGTGGCCTGCAGCCAGGCGACCGGCACCGAGGCGAAGGCTTCGTTGACCTCGAAGGCGTCGATGTCGCCGATCTTCAGGCCGCTCTTCTCCAGCGCCCGCAGGGTGGCCGGGATCGGGGCTTCCAGCATGATCACCGGATCGGCGCCGATGACAGTCATGTGGTGGATGCGGGCCAGCGGCTCGACGCCCAGCTGCTTGAGGCCCTTCTCGTTGACCACGAGCACGCCCGAGGCGCCGTCGCAGATCTGGCTGGAGGTGGCGGCCGTCAGAGCGCCGTCTTCCTGCAGCAGCTTCACGCCGCGCATGGCTTCCAGGCTGGCCTCGAAGCGGATGCCTTCGTCGACGGTGTGTTCTTCCTCGACGCCTTCGGCGGTCTTGATCTTGATCGGCACGATTTCGCTGGCGAACTTGCCGGCCTTGGTGGCCTCGATCGCCTTGCGGTGGCTGTTGTAGCCGTACTCGTCGAGTTGATCCTTGGTCAGGCCGTACTTCTTGGCGATCATCTCGGCGCCGGCGAACTGGCTGAACTGGATGTTCGGGTAACGCTCCTGGATGTTGGGGCTCATGTAGCTGCCCATGCCCGCCTTCAGCGCCAGGATGGCCGGGGTGCCCATCGGCACGCGGGTCATGCTCTCGACGCCGGAGGCGATGACGATGTCCATGGCGCCCGACATCACGGCCTGGGCCGCGAAGTGGATGGCCTGCTGCGAGGAGCCGCACTGGCGGTCGACGCTGGTGCCGGGCACGCTTTCCGGCAGGGAGGAGGCGAGAATGGCGTTGCGGGCGATGTTCACCGACTGCTCGCCGGCCTGGCCGACGCAGCCCATGATGACGTCCTCGACCAGGGCCGGATCGGCGTCGACGTCCTTGATCAGGCCTTCCAGGATCTGGGCGGCGAGGTCGGCGGGGTGCCAGCCGGCGAGACGACCACCCTTGCGGCCTCCGGCGGTGCGTTTGGCGGCGACGATATAGGCTTCGGCCATGGGGGTGCTCCCGGGGTTCTCGTTTACGTTCACGGGAAGATAGGCGAACGGACCCCGGCGCAAAAGTATGACGTAGGGTGAGAGGTGCGTCTTTTTTGGAAACGCTAGTCCGTATGCACCCGGCGGAACTGGCCGCGCAGGTAGACCAGGGGCTCATGCTCGGGATCGAACCGCACCTTCAGGATGCGGCCGATGAAGATGCGGTGGTCGCCGGCGTCGATGACCTGCTCGGTTTCCAGCTCGAAGTTGGCCATGCAGCCCGGCAGGATCGGCACGCCGTGGTCCCAGGTCTCGCATTCCAGGCCGGCGAAGCGATCCTCCGACTTGACCGTGAAGCGCCGGGCCATGTCTTCCTGGTCGGCGTGCAGCACGTTGACGGAGAACTTCCCCGCCTGTTCGAGCACCGGCAGGCTGGAGGCCTTCAGGTCGACGCAGACCAGGGCCAGCGGCGGATCGAGGCTGACCGAGGAAAAGGCGTTGACGGTGAAGCCCACCTGCCGGCCGTCGCCGGCGCAGGTGGTGACCACGGTGACGCCGGTGGTGAAGCAACCGAACGCGTCCCGCAGGGCCCGGGCGTCGGCGATCAGGTCGCCGTCGAGGGTGATGGTGCGGGAGGGGCTCATTGAGCCTTTGTGGGATGCTGCGGCAGGCGGTGCAAGGGGTTCAGCCAAACCCTATGCCGGCCGGCCGTAAAACGTCTGGCTGAACGGCGGGAACCAGAGGGTCTTGCCCAGGCCCCGCATCAGCCGGTCCAGCGGCATGGCCCGGTCGGGGGCCGCAAGAATCCATTTGATGGCGACGATGGGGGCCCAGAGGGCGGTCTGCACCAGCCCGGCCAGCATCCAGCCGGCGATCCCGGCGAGGTTCTTCTGCGCCGCGCAATGCTCGCTGGGCCCCTGTCCGTAGGCGAAGGCGCGGCGCAGGGCGTAGGCCAGGGTCAGGCGGGAGGGGATCGGATCCTCCCAGACGAAGGCGGCGTGGGCCCAGCCGAAGGTGGCTCCGGCGGCCGCCATCTGGGCGAACAGCAGGTCGTCCTCGCCGCCGCTGGCGTTGCGCGAGGGGTCGAACGGGGCGGTCGGGTTGGACAGGGCCGAGCGGCGGATCAGGCTGTTGCCGCAGCCGTACCAGCTGTCCAGGACCCGGGTGTCATCCGGGCCATGGCGGGAGAAGAAGTCCTCGAGGTAGGCCCGGTGGCGCACGCCCTCGGGGGCGCGGCCGCGCACCGGTCCGAAGACGACGTCGACGCTCAGGGCCTGTTGCGCGGCGAGCAGGTCGGCCAGCCAGGTCGGCGGGGCCTCCTCGTCGTCGTCGAGGAAGGCGATGAGGTCGCCGGTCGCCAGGGCCAGGGCGGCGTTGCGGACGTTGGCGACCCCGGGACGGGGCTCGTGGACGTAGGTGACGGGGAACGGTGCGGTCAGGGCGTCGACGAAGGCCTTGGCGGAGGGGACGGCGTCATTGTCGGCGACGATGAGTTCGAGGTCCGCGGGATCGACCCCCGTCTGGGCGACGAGGGAGGCAAGCGCCGTCGCCAGGCCGGCGGGCCGGCGCTGGGTCGGGACGATGAGGCTGACGCGGGCAGTCATGGACAGAGGATAGCGAGAACGCCTTTAAAAACCCTCTCCCGCGAGGGAGAGAGTCTATGAAAACGTCGCGGTCAAGATCCGCTCGATGCCCGCCTGATCCACCGCGTCGAACGCCGCCGGCCGGTCGCTGTCGACGTCGAATACCGCCAGAAGTCTCCCGGCCGCATCCTTCACCGGCACGACGATCTCGCTCTGGCTCTTGGCGTCGCAGGCGATGTGGCCGGGGAAGGCGTGGACGTCCTCGACCAGCTGGGTCTCGCCGCTTTCGGCCGCCGCGCCGCAGACCCCGCGCCCGAAGGCGATACGCAGGCAGCCGAGCGTTCCCTGATAGGGCCCGACCACCAGTTCCCGCTCCCGCGCCGGGTCGACCACATAGAAGCCTGTCCAGAAGTAATGGTCGAAGCTGTTGGCCAGCATCGAGGCCACGGTGGCCATGCGAGCGGTCAGGTTGGGCTCGCCGTCGAGCACCGAGGCGATCTCTTCGGCCACCTCGGCGTAGCGGGCGGCCTTGTCGGCGGGCAGGGTCAGATCATTGAAGGCTTCGGCCATGGGTCCGCATATAGACCCATCGGACGCCGCCGCAATCGTCAGGCGTCGATCATGTGCAGGCGCCGCCCCGGGGTCGTCACGGGCGTGTAGGACATCGTCAGCGCCAGATGGTTCTCGATCCGCCGGGAGACGGCGCGGTCGAGCTGGCGAACCACCATGGCGCTAGCTTTCAGGTCGCCCACCGGTAGCAGGGCCAGGGCCCGCAGGGTGTCGAGGTGGATCTGCACCACCTCCGGGTCCGCCTTGCCCGCCCCGCCTACTGCCGAGACATAGCGGGCCAGGCTGGCGGCGGCGCGGGTCAGCAGCCGGTCGCCGACTTCGCTGGCTCGCTGGCGCAGGGCGTGCATTACCCGGCAGGCCATCTGGCGCAGCATGTGGTCCAGGCCGCCGCGGCCCTCGATCAGCCGCTGGAAGGTGGCCATCTCGTCGAGGATCTGGGCGCAGAGAGCGGCGCGCGCGGCGACGTCCACCTTGTCGGCGGCGTCGCCCCGGCGGCGCAGGGGCCCGGCGTAGCGGTCCTCGTCAGCCTCGCGCCCCTGGCGACGATCGGGGCCGACGTAGGCGGTGCTGATCACGAAATCGATCTGCCGCTGGCGCACCGTCGCCACCCGCTCCAGCACCCGGGCGGGGGTGAAGGGCTTGACCAGGAAGGCGTCGGCCCCGGCGGCGCGGGCGATCTCGACATCGCGGCGGGTGCGCTCGGTGGTCAGCATGACGATCGGCAGGCGGGGATCGGGAATCCGCGGATCATCCGTGATCGCCGCCTGCCGCACGGCGCGGGTGAAGGCCAGGCCATCCATCACGGGCATCAGCCAGTCGGTGATGATCACGTCCGGCCGGACCGACGCCATCATCGCCAGCGCCTCCGAGCCGCTCTCGGCGGTGACCACCCGGTCCACCCCGCCGGCCCGCAGCACATCGGCCACCAGTCGGCGGGTGCTGGCGTGGTCGTCGACGACCATCACGCATAGGCCTTCAAGCGGATCGGGAAGCATGGCGTCCATGGCCGTCATCCTGGCGAACAACGGTTGCAGTCCCGTTACCGGAGGGTCGCGCCCGTGAGCCTGCAAACAATTCTCACTTGCTCTGCGCGTCAGGTCTGGTATTTGCGAGCCGTTCTCAACGATTCCGGTTCACCCCCCGCATGCCGTTCTCGCCGTCCGTTCCAACCCGCCCAGTCTATCTGCCGGGATGGGCGCGAGGCCGCGCCTGAGCATGGACGCGCGGGTGGATGAAGCGAACCTGGCCCTGAAAGCCAAGGCCAGGAAGCGGGCCCAGGCGCGGGCCGGATTCCTGCGCGAGACGGTGCGCTGGCACTGGATAAGCGCCGCCATCTGCCTGGTCGGCATCATCCTGTTCGCGGTGACTGGCATCACTTTGAACCACGCCCGGCAGATCGAGGCCAAGCCGGTCGTCAGCACCGTCGAGGCCACGGCGCCGGCGCCGGTGATCGCCGCGCTGAAGGCGGCCGAGACCGCCAAGGGCAGGCTGCCCGATGTGGCGCAGGCGTGGCTTGGCAAGGCGGTCAAGATCGAGGTGCCGAAGGCGGCCCCCATCGAGTGGTCCGAGGGCGAGGCCTACATCGCCCTGCCCCGCCCGGGCGGCGACGGCTGGGTGACCATCGATACCGAGACCGGCGCCACCGAGGCCGAGCTGACCAGCCGGGGCTGGATTTCTTATCTCAACGACCTGCACAAGGGCCGCAACACCGGCCCGGTCTGGGCCTGGTTCCTAGACATCTTCGCCGCCGGCTGCATCGTCTTCTGCGTCACCGGCCTGATCCTGCTGTTCCTGCACGCCCACGCCCGCAAGACCACCTGGTGGTACGTGGGGCTGGGCCTGTTCATCCCGCTCGTCCTCGCCCTTCACTTCATTCCCTGATCGGTAGCCCATGCGTATCGTCCTGCCCGCCGCCCTGCTGAGCGGCCTGATCGCCTCCCCCGCGATGGCCGCCGAGCTCAACCTCGGCATCGAGATTCCCCGCATGACGGTGGCCGAGTACCACCGCCCCTACGTCGCCATCTGGATCGAGACCCCCGACGAGACGGCCGTGAAGACCCTGGCGGTCTGGTACGACACGAAGAACGCCAAGGGCGAAGGCGCCACCTGGCTGAAGGACATGCGCCAATGGTGGCGGCGCACCGGGCGCAGCCTCGACAAGGCGGCCATCAACGGCGTCAGCGGGCCGACCAAGGCCCCCGGCAAGCAGCAGCTGATCGTCCCCGCCGCCCGCCTGGCCGACCTCAAGCCCGGCGCCTACAGCCTGGTGGTCGAGGCGGCCCGCGAGGTCGGCGGCCGTGAGGTTGTCAGGATCCCCTTCACCTGGACCGCCAGAAGCGGAAAGGGCGGATCCGCCAAAGGCGCCAGCGAGCTCGGCGCCATCACCCTGACCATCAAATAGCGAAAGCGATGACCATGAACCTCAAGCTGTTCTCCCGCGGCGCCGCCGTCGTCGCCTTCGCCGCCGCCGTGGCGGTCGCCGGCTCGGCCAGCGCCCACCGCCAGTGGATGCTGCCGTCGATGACCGTGCTGTCGGGGACCGACCCCTGGGTCAGCGTCGACGCGGCCGTCTCCAACGACCTGTTCGTCTTCGAACACCAGCCGATGCGCCTGGACAACCTGGTCATTACCGGCCCGGACGGCGCCCCGGTCGAGGCCCAGAACAAGTTCACCGGCAAATACCGCAGCGTCTTCGACGTCCAGCTGACCAAACCCGGCACCTACCGCGTGGCCTCCGTGTCCGGCGGCATGATGGCGTCCTACAAGCTGAACGGCGAGCAGAAGCGCTGGCGCGGTCCGGCCGCCGAACTGGCCACCGCCATTCCCGCCGGCGCCACCGACGTCAAGAAGAGCTTCAACGCCCGCCGTGTCGAGGTCTTCCTGACCTCCGGGGCGCCGACCGAGACGGCCCTGAAGCCCACCGGCAAGGGCCTGGAGCTGGTTCCCGTGACCCACCCCAACGACGTCGTCGCCGGCGAGAAGGCCACCTTCGGACTGGTGCTGGACGGCAAGCCGGCGGCCGGGGTCGAGGTCACCATCGAGCCGGGCGGCACGCGCTTCAACGACGAGCGCGGCGAGATCAAGGTGACAACCGACGCCGCAGGCAGGTTCAGCGTCACCTGGCCCAAGGCCGGCTTGCCGTCCAGCACCAGTCCGAAGGTGGCCTTCTCGCCGGCGACGACGTCGTTGGGGTGGGTCACGGGAACCAGCTCCAGGCCCTTGCCGGTG
>SDZP01000432.1 GCA_004144935.1 Caulobacteraceae bacterium
GTCAACTCCGTGCACCCCGGGGTCATCGACACGGCCATGGGCGACGAGGTGGTGGCCGGCTTCTCGGGCGCCGCCGGCATCGGCGACAACGAGGCCCGCACCCTGCTGGCGCAGCGCCACCCGCTGGGGCGGATGGGCCAGCCGAACAACATCGCCGACGCCGTGGTCTTCCTGGCCTCGGATCGGGCGGCGTTCATGACCGGCTCGGAAGTCGTCGTCGACGGTGGCTTCACCGCCAACTGAATGCTGGTTACTGTCCTCGCAAAACGAGGGGAGAGCGAGATGGCTGACGGGTCGGTTCAGGGATTGGCGCACGACAAGTACGAGGGCGTGCGGGGGGTGTTCGAGGCCAACCTGTCCAGCGGACAGGATGTCGGGGCCAGCTTCTGCGCGATGATGCATGGCGAAGTGGTGGTCGACCTGTGGGGCGGCTGGGCCGATCCGGCCAAGACCCGCGCCTGGGAAAAGGACACCATCGTCAACGTCTATTCGACGACCAAGACGATGGCCGCCCTGACCGCCCTGTTGATCGCCGACCGGGGCGAGCTGGATTTCGACGCGCCGGTCGCCAGGTACTGGCCGGAGTTCGCCGCCAACGGCAAGGCCGACGTCAAGGTCAGCCACCTGATGAGCCACTCGTCCGGCCTGTCGGGCTGGAAGGAGCCGATCACCACCGAGGACATCTACGACTGGGAGAAGGTCACCAGCCTGTTGGCCGCGCAGGCGCCGTATTGGGAGCCGGGCACGGCCAGCGGCTACCACGCCCTGACGCAGGGTTATCTGGTCGGCGAGGTGATCCGGCGGATCACCGGCAAGACCGTCGGCACGGTGTTCCGCGAGGAGATCGCCGAGCCGATCGGGGCCGACTTCCACATCGGCCTGCCGGCCAGCGAGGACCACCGGGTCGCGGAGTTGATCCCGCCGCCGCCGGGGGAGGCGCTGGGCGACGGGGAGGGCAGTGAGCTCCTCAAGAACATGGCCGGCAATCCCGGCATCGATGTCTCCGAGACCAAAACCCGCGCCTGGCGCGGCGCCGAGATCCCGGCCGCCGGCGGCACGGGCAACGCCCGGTCCGTCGCGCTGTGCCAGTCGATTTTGTCCAACGGCGGCGCAGCCGGCGGCAAGCAGATCATGTCCGAGGCCGGTTGCCGCAAGGCGCTGGAGGTGCAGATCGACGGCATCGACCTGATCTTCGGGACCCAGGCCCGGTTCGGTCTCGGCTACGGCCTGAGCGGCGGGATCGTGCCGCTGCCGGGCCCCAATTGCCTGTTCTGGGGCGGTTACGGCGGCAGCATGGTGATCAACGACCTCGATAAGGGGACCACCGTCGCCTACGCCATGAACAAGATGGCTGGCACCACGACGGGAGACGTGCGGGGCTTCAGCCTGGCGATGACCGCCTGGGGCGCCATGGCCGGGTAACGCCGGTCCCAAATGTCGAATTTCGACATAGAGCTGAATTTTAGGGTGAACAACGCTGGCCGCGAGGCGTTGGCACCCTGACCGCGTCGGGCAATCAGTCCGCGGCGGCAAGGCGTTCAGTATGGATTCGGCTCATTATCGCGAGAAAGCTCAACAATGTCGGCGGCTGGCAAAGGATGTCACGGCGCCCGATGTGATCGAGCGTTTGACATCGCTGGCTGAAGAGTATGACGCCGAGGCCGAAGCCGCGGATATCGGGGCCGCTCGGAAAGAGCGCGAGTAGCTATTCCGAGGGCCTGATCCTTGGTTCCAGGAATTCCAGGCCGCGCCTGAGCGTGTCGTCGTACGCCTCGCCGTCGTAGAAGAAGCCGTGTTCGGCCCCGTCGTAGCCGACCAGCAGGCAGGTGCGCTTCAGGGCGTTGATGCGGCCGCAGTAGGCGTGGGCGGCGGCATACGGGGTGACGCTGTCGGCCTTGCCCTGCAGGATCATCATCGGCGGCAGGTCGTCCAGCGGCAGCACGCTGGGCGAAATTCCGCGAGCGAACGGCTTGAGGTAGATGGCGGCCGGGCCCACCAGATCGATGGCGGGGTTGAACAGCAGCAGCGCGGCCGGCTTCCGGTCGGCCTTGATCGCCGCCACCAGGGCCAGGTGGCCGCCGGAGGAGGCGCCCGACAGCACGACGCGGGCCGGATCGATGCCGTGCCTGGCGACGCCCTCGCCCAGCACCCAGTCATAGGCGGCGCGGGCGTCCTCGACGCTGGCCAGCGGGCTGGTCTTGTCGCGGCACTGCACCCGGTAGTCGGCCAGGATGGCGACATAGCCCCGGGCGGCGAAGGCCCTGGCCTGGCGGGAGAAGGCGGCGACGTCGCCGTTCCGCCAGCCGCCGCCGAAGAAGACCAGGATGGCGGGCCGCGGACCGGCGAAGCCGGTCGGTTGCAGGACGTGGAGCCTGAGGTCGCGGTTGCTGGCCCGGCGGTAGATGACGCTCTCGAAGCCTTCGACGCTCTGGCGCTGTGGAACCACGCTGGCGCAGGATCCGTAGGGGTCGGTCTGGGCGTCGGCGGGGGCGGCGGCGGCGAGGGCCAGGACCAGGACGAGGGCGGCGAACAGGCGGGTCATCTGGGCCTTTGTCGGAGGGCGCTTATCGAAGCGGTTGAGTATTGTAGCGCGTCGACGCGTAGGGGAGGATAATTGTCACCTTGAACGGAAAGCAAGATACGGAAAACGTTGACGTTTTCCGTATCTGTGGCGTTGAGGTCCGATAGGGAAGGGATACCGACGGCATATCGAAAAGATAGAGGTTGGGTATGGGTTTCGTTGGGGTGCTGTGGGGGCAGGGCCCAGGGC
>SDZP01000433.1 GCA_004144935.1 Caulobacteraceae bacterium
GTCCTGGTAGACCGTGATCACGGTCGGCAGGGGCGTGCCCTTTTGGACGTTCTCGGTGCGGGCGGTGAACTCCTTGCAGAAGCCCATGATGTTGACGCCGCGTTGACCCAGCGCCGGCCCGATGGGCGGGGAAGGGGTGGCGGAGCCCGCGGGCACCTGCAGCTTGATGTAGCCCAGAATCTTCTTGGCCATGGTTTCTCCATTGCCGGCCTGGCCGGCGGTTGTGAGCCGTGGTGCGGGCTTGGCGTCCCTCCCACGGATTTGATTTCGCCCGTAAAGGCGAAAGCCGCGCTGGTGACAGCGCGGGGGCCGGCTCTGTAGCAGGATGGGGTGCGGGATGCAAACCGGGGCCTAGCCGCCCGACGGCGGATCCCAGCTCTTGGTATGCTGGCAACGCGCTATCGCCCGGTCGAAGCCCTCACGGGCGGTGACGTGGTCGATGTAGGCCTGCTCCGCCGGCGTGAGGGCCGTCACCCCCTGCCGTCTTGCCCAGAGCAGGGCATAGCCTACCGAAATGTCGGCGGCGGTGAAGGTTTCGCCGGCCATGTAGGGGGCCTGGCCGAGTTGGCGGGCGATCAGTCGACGGCGGCTCCGGAAGATCTCCAGGGCCAGCTTGCCGGTCCAGTCCTCCCCGGCGCCGTCGGGGCCGAAGGCGCCGCCGGCCCAGCTGAAGAAGGACGGAGTCATCAAGCCGGCCTCGCCCAGGTGCAGGAACTGCAGCCAGTCGCCATAGGCCGGGTCGGCCGGACCCACGGCCAGGGGCGAGGGCCCGTAGCGGCCCAGCAGGTACTGCAGGATGGCCACGGACTCGACCATCACCCGATCGCCGTCCTGCAGCGCCGGGATGAAGCCGCCCGGATTAATGGCCATGAACTCGGGATCGCTCTCGGCGCCCTTGAGCAGGTCCACGTCACGCAGACGATAGGGGAGCCCCATCTCCTCCAGCAGCCAGATGACGCGAAAACCCCTGCCCTCGCCCCAGACGGTGATCATGCTCGCGGCCCCTTCATCGATACGCCGCCAGTTTAGGGAAGGGGCAGGCTGGCGGCCAGCCGAAGAGCCGGTACAGTCGCCGGATGCAAGACCGAACGATGTTGCAGTTCGACTATCAGGACGCCGGGGGCGGGGTCATCACCGCCGTCTTCGGCGAGCCGCAGGGCCGCAGCTGGTGGCGCGTCGCCATCCACATCGGCGAGCGGATGCTTGTTCTCAGCGTCGATGAAGACACCGACCAGATCGAAGCGACGCTCGAACCGGTTGCGGTCGGCGGGGATTGGCGGCCGATACATGCCCTGGACCCGATTGTCGGCAGATCGTTGGGCTGGTGCTGGGTCGGCCGAAACAGCCAGGGCTATCTGGATATGTTCAGTCTTGGCTTCGACGGAATCGAGCCGGAGGTGCTGTTTCTGGCCGAGGCCTCGGCCCTCCGGCTCAAGCGGATTTCCGACATCGGCTAGCGGAAAGAAAAAGGGCAGACCCGCCGAAGCCGGCGCCGGCCTCATCCGACCCCCGGATTAAGTCCGAGGGCAACCTTCTCCCGACAAGCGGGAGAAGGAAATCAGCTGACCTTCTCGACCTGGCTGTATTCCAGCTCGACCGGGGTGGCGCGGCCGAAGATGGAAACGGCCACATGCAGGCGGGCGCGTTCCTCGTCGACCTGTTCGACCGAGCCGTTGAAGCTGGCGAAGGGGCCGTCGGTGACGCGGACCTGCTCGCCGATCTCGAAGGAGATGGTGGGCTTGGGACGTTCGGCGCCCTCGGCGGCGACGCCGATGATGCGCTCGACTTCCTTCTCCGACACCGGCATCGGCTTGGAGCCGGAGCCCAGGAAACCGGTGACCTTCGGGGTGTTCTTGATGAGGTGGTAGGCCTCGTCGGTCATTTCCATCTTCACCAGCACGTAGCCGGGGAAGAACTTGCGCTCGGCGTTGACCTTGCGGCCGCGGCGGATCTCGACGACGTCCTCGGTCGGCACCAGGATGTCGGTGAACAGTTCGTCCAGACCCTGGGCGCGCGCCTGGTCGAGGATCGACTCCTTCACCTTCTTCTCGAAGTTCGAGTAGGCGTGGACGATATACCACTTGTGGCGCGGGTTGACGGGGCGCTCGGCGGTGGTGTCGGTCATTGGGCGGTTCCGCTCACGAGTTCAAGCACCAGGCGCACGCCGTTGGACAGCATCCAGTCCACCAGCAGGAAGAACAGCGCCGCCATGATCACCATGATGAAGACCATGATCGAGGTGATCCAGGTCTCCTTCCAGGTGGTCCAGGTGATCTTGCGACCCTCGGCGCGAACCTGGCGGATGAATTCCGGGATCGAGGTGCGCGGCTTCTTCGGTTCGGCCGGAGCCGCGCCGGCGGGCGCGGCGACCACTGCGGCGCTTTTGGCGGCGCGGGACTTCATCGCGGCGAGGTTGCCAGGTTTCTTGGCCATGGACGGTCTTGAAACTCGAATCTTCTAGTTAATGACGACCCGGAGGTCGGGACCGTCTGGGAGGATGGCACGAGTGGCAGGACTCGAACCTGCGACTTTCGGTTTTGGAGACCGACGCTCTACCAGCTGAGCTACACTCGTTCGACAGACAGACAGCACATCGCAAGGCAAACCCTGTGGCGCGCGACCCCTTATCGGAGCCGGGCCGTTTAGCAGGCCCGCAACCGGTGAGCAAGCATCCGACAGAGGGCAGATGGGATGGGAGCCCACGGACCGCCAGTGCGTTTGATGCAACACCCTCAAGGACTCCTTGCATGACCGACG
>SDZP01000434.1 GCA_004144935.1 Caulobacteraceae bacterium
CCTACACCGAGGGCACCTACAAGACCCACCTGCTGCGGCTCTTCTTCGTCGACTTCGACGGCAAGAACTGGCTCTCGGCCCTCGGCGGCAAGGACCAGAACGACTTCGTCGGCGCCCAGGTCATCGACACCCTGCCCCGCGATCCCAAGAATGTCCTCGTCTCCGCCCAGGACGGGATCCACAAGGTCGACATCTATACCGGCAAGACCACCCGGGTTTACGCCCGCTCCGACAAGTTCGGCGGCGAGCAGGCCGACCTGACCGGCGAGATCCGCACCCGCCAGTCGGTCGATTTCGACGATGGCCGCGTCTACATCGCCCAATGGATCCGCAACCCCAAGACCAACGCCTGGGAAGAGCATTTCCGCTGGTACGCCGCCGAGCGCGAGCCGGTGGAGATCGTCGGCTTCAGCAAGGATCCGGACGTCGTCTACGTCTCGTCGAGCAAGGGCCAGGACAAGGCCGCGATCTACGACTACAACATCCAGACCCGGAAGATGGAGCCGGCCTTTGCCATCAAGCTGTTTGACGCCACCGGCGTCATCGGCTCCACCGCGCCGAACGACTACGGTCGGCCGCTGGGCTTCACCTACGAAGCCGACACGACCCAGATCTACTGGGCCGACGAAAAGCTCGCGGCGCTGGCCAAGGGCCTGCGCAAGGCGATGGGGGTCACCACCCAGCCGGTGACCTGGACCGACATCGCGTCCGGCGAAAAGTCCCGCTTCAGTTCGGCCGAGGGCGCCGATGTTCGGATGTCCAACTGGTCGGACGACATGAAGTACGCCATCGTTGTCAAGGTCGGACCCAGCCAGCCGCCCGAATACTACCTGCTGAAGGACGACGGCAGCCTGTCGCTGCTCGGCAAGTCGCGGCCCTGGGTGAACCCGGCCGTGCTCGGGGACTCCAGGCTTGTCCAGTACACCGCCCGCGACGGCCTGGTCATCCCGGCCTTCCTGACCACCCCGAAGGCCTCGATGTACGGGGCCGGCCCCTATCCGACCATCGTCGTTCCGCACGGTGGCCCCTGGGCCCGCGACCACCTGGACTGGGACGGCTCGGGCTGGGTGCAGTACTTCGCCTCGCGCGGCTACGCGATCCTGCAACCCCAGTTCCGCGGCTCGCAGGGCTGGGGCCAGAAGCTCTGGAGGGCCGGCGACAAGGAGTGGGGCAAGAAGATGCAGGACGACATGGACGACGGCGTCAAATGGATGATCCAGCAGAAGATCGCCGCGCCGGACCGGGTCGCCATGCACGGCTACAGCTACGGCGGCTATTCGGCCATGGCCACCGCCGTGCGCGGCGGCAACATGTACCAGTGCGTGGTTGCCGGGGCCGGCGTCGCCGAACTCGACTTCTTCCGCAAGGAGCTGCACGACAGCCGCATCCTGCGTGAGCTGCAGAAGCCCACCATCGAGGGTCTCGAGCCGCTGGATGAAACCGCCAAGGCGACCGTTCCGGTCTTCCTCTACCACGGCGACCGCGACACGACCGTTCCGATCGAACAGTCGGAGCGCTTCGTCGCGGCGATGAAGAAGAACGGCAAGCCGGTCAAGTTCCTCAAGCTCAAGGACATGGGCCACCAGAGCAACCTCTGGATGCCCGGCCAGGCGGCCGAGGTGCTGGAAGCCGTCGAAAGCTACCTGCGCACCGAGTGCGGACCCGGCGGGCTGTAGCTCGGCCTGATCCTCGAAGCGACCGGAAGGGCGGGGAGCAATCCCCGCCCTTCTTTTTTTGCGTCCAGGCCGTCCGACGCAGGCCTGCAAGTTGGGCCGGCCGAGATTCTTGGCCCTGGGGCTCACGCAAGCTGAAAAGCCATGCTAGCTGCCTTTCATGGATGCGACGTCGGCTCTCCGTCTGGCGACCGATCTGGCTCGGCAGGGCCGGATTGGCGAGGCGATGTCTGCGATCGCGCCCGCCGCCATTGCCGCCAAGCCCCGGCCCGAGGTGCTGGAGCTGCAGGCCAACCTGTTCAAGATGGCGGGCGATGCGGGCGCGGCCCTGGAGCCGCAACGGCGGCTGACCCGGCTGTATCCGCAGCGGCGCAGCGCCTGGCATAACCTTGCCGCCACCCTCGGCGACCTGGGGCTCGCGGCCGACGCAGAGGCGGCGGCGCGACAGAGCCTGCGGATTCCGCCCAATGCCCCGGAAACCTTCCTGGTGCTCGGCCGCAGCCTGCAAAGTCAGGGGCGATACGACGACGCGGAAGCGGCCTTCACCCAGGCGCTCGGACTGCGCCCGACCTACGCCGACGCCCACCGCGATCTTGCCCAGCTGCGCTGGATGCGGACCGGCGACAGCGGGCTCGCGCTCGCCGAGTTGACCAAGGCCGGCGACGACGCCGACCTGACCCTGGTCAAGGCGTCCGTCCTGGAATTTGCCGGCGACCTCGAGGCCGCGGCCCGCCTGTTGTCGCAGGCGCTGTTGCGGGACGCAGGGCATCTCCCGTTGAGACTGGCCGCGTCGAACCTGGATCTGGCCCTGGGCCGGACGACGGCGGCGCTCGACAACGCCAGGCGGGTCTGCGCCGCCACGCCGAACCGGAGCCCGGCGGTGCTGGCTCCCCTGATCCAGGCGCTGTTGGCCTCGGGCCTCGCCGAAGAGGCCGCCCGCGTCGTCGAACCGTGGCGCCGCGGCGCTCCCGACGACCAGCTGGCCATCGCCTTGCAGCTGACGGCCTGGCGTGCGCTGGGCGATGCTCGCCACCAGGCGATGACAGAGCCGTCGGCGGTGGTCGGCGCCTTCACG
>SDZP01000435.1 GCA_004144935.1 Caulobacteraceae bacterium
GCCCAAGGGTGGCGGCAAGAAGGGTCCGCCCCGCCCGCCGACCGCGCCGACGCCCCAGCCCAAGGGCGGGGCGGGCGGCGGTCCGCCCGGCGAATGGCTGCAGGGCCTGTTGGCCGATCTCTATAAATACTGGCGGCCCAACTGTTTCGTCGAAGGCGGGCGGTCGGTGAAGGTCTCGGTCCGGATCGTGCTGTCGCCCTCCGGCCGGGTGATGGGCGAGCCGAAGATCGTCAAGAGCTCGGGCGCCGACGAGGCGCTGGTCAGCGCCGGCGAGACCCGCGCCGTCCTGGCCATCAACCGCGCCCAGCCGTTCAAGAACATGCCGCCGGAACTGTCCGGCGACAGCCTGACCCTCAACTTCGACGCCCAGAAGGCCTGCGCCCTATGAGCCCCCGCCTCATTCCCGTCCCCGACGCCCTCCAGGGTATCCTGCCCTGCGCCACGAGGAGCCAGCCATGACTCTCCGCCACCTGCTCTTCGCCCTCTGCGCCCTGCTCATGGGGACCGCCGCCCTGCCCGGCGTCGCCGCCGCCCAGATCGAGGTCGACGTCAACCAGGGCAACATCCAGCCGGTGCCGATCGCCATCCCCGCCTTCAGCGGCGGCCGCGGCGGCGACATCGCCCAGGTGATCAGCGCCAACCTCGAGCAGTCGGGCCTGTTCGCCCCGGTCAGCGCCTCGGCCTTCCCCGAGCGCAACCTCGACATCGCCATCCAGCCCAACTTCGAGGCCTGGAAGACCATCGACACCCAGGTGCTGGTCAACGGCCAGGTGACCACCGAGGGCGACGGCCGCCTGCGGGTCGACTTCCGTCTCTGGGACATCGGCTCGGGGACCCAGCTGCTTGGCCTGCAGTTCACCTCGACACCGGAGAACTGGCGCCGGGTGGCCCACAAGATCAGCGACCAGATCTACCAGCGGCTGACCGGCGAGAGCGGTTACTTCGACACCCGCGTCGTTTTCATCGCCGAGAGCGGCCCGCGCGGAAAGCGCGTCAAACGCCTGTCGATCATGGACCAGGACGGGGCCAACAACAGCTACCTGACCGACGGCAGCTACATCGTCATGACCCCGCGCTTCTCGGCCAACAGCCAGGAGATCACCTACATGGCGCTTCGGCCTACGGGCTCGAGCATCTACCTGTTCAACATCTCCACCGGCCGCCAGGAGACCCTTGGCCGCTTCGCCGGCATGGTCTTCGCCCCTCGCTTCTCGCCCAGCGGCGACCGGGTCGTGTTCAGCGTCGAGAAGAACGGCAACAGCGACCTCTACCTGATGGACCTGCGCAGCCGCAGCCAGACCCGGCTGACCAGCGACCCGGGCATCGACACCTCGGGCAGCTTCTCGCCCAACGGCGGCCAGATCGTCTTCAACTCGGACCGCGGCGGCTCGCCGCAGCTCTATGTGATGAATTCCGACGGCTCGGGCGTGCGCCGCATCTCCCGGGGCGGCGGTCGCTACACCACGCCGGTGTGGAGCCCGCGCGGCGACTTCATCGCCTTCACCAAACAGTCGGGCGGCCAGTTCCACATCGGGGTCATGAAGCCGGACGGGTCGGACGAGCGCATCCTGACCACCAGCTACCTCGACGAAGGTCCGACCTGGGCCCCCAACGGCCGGGTGCTGATGTTCTTCCGCGAAGGCCGGGGCGGCGAGCCGCGCCTGTGGAACGTCGACATTACCGGCCGCATTCTACGTCCGGCCCCTTATCGCGGTTCGGGGTCCGACCCGGCGTGGTCGCCTCTTCTGGACTAGTCAGGAACAGGCGGTTCAATCGGCAGAAGAATTGTTGTCCAGGCGTCGCACTCCCACGGCATTGTGAGGCCCGGTCTGAGTTTTAGTTCGCAAGCTTCAGAAGATCGGCGCCACTATCGGGCCGATTACGTTAGCCGAAGGAGGAAGCCATGCGCTTCAACACCCAAAGCGTCATGAGACTGGCGCTCGTCGCCGTCGCCGCCGCCTCTCTGGCCGCCTGCGCGACCAAGCCCAAACCCAACCCCGGCCCCGGTGAGCCGCCGCGCGGCGGGCCCGACCAGCCCTACACCCCGCCAGGCGGCCCGGGCCCGGTGGACTCCCGCCCGATCCCCGGCTCGAGCCAGGACTTCATCATCAACGTCGGCGATTTCGTCTACTTCGACCTCGACAGCTACGACATCCGCAGCGACGCCATGCCGGTGCTCGACGCCCAGTCCGCCTGGCTGCGCCGCTACCCGAACGTCTCGATCCGCATCGAGGGCAACGCCGACGAACGCGGCACCCGCGAGTACAACCTCGCCCTGGGCAGCCGCCGGGCCAACGCGGTCAAGGACTACCTGGTCTCGCGCGGCGTCTCGCCCAGCCGGATCATGACCCTGTCGAACGGCAAAGAGCGGCCGATCAACCCAGGCACGGACGAGGAAGCCTACCAGCAGAACCGTAACGGCCAGACCATCATCACCAGCGGCGGCTACTAGCCCCACCGCCGCAGATACGCGGAAAGGGGGTCGCGCTGGCGGCCCCCTTTTTCGTATGCTCGCCGTAAATTTGACGCCGGAAACAGGACCTATCTGACGCCATGAAGCCGACGCTCTCCTCCACGCTCAAGGCCGCCCCCTTCCTGGCGGTGCTGGTCGCCATCACCGTCCACTTCGCGGCGGTAGCCCAGACCCCGATGCCCGATCCGCTGGACGACCGCTCGGTCAAGCGACTGGAGAAGATGGAGAAGGTGGTTCGCGAGCTGCGCGCCATCGTTTTCCAG
>SDZP01000436.1 GCA_004144935.1 Caulobacteraceae bacterium
TCATCAACGTCGGCGGCCCCGGCAAGGTGACGGTCGACGACCAGGCTTTCGATCTCGGGCCCCGCGACGGCCTCTATGTGCCGATGGGGACCCGGGACGTCGTGTTCGAAGGAGAGGGCGCCCGCTTCTACCTCGCCTCGACCCCTGCCCATGCCCGTTTCGCGGTGCAGAAGATCGACATCGCCCAGGCCACGCCCCTGCAGCGCGGAGCGCTGGAGACCTCCAACGAGCGGACCATCTACCAGTACATCATCCCCGGTGTCTGCCAGTCGGCCCAGCTGCTGCTCGGCCTGACCATCCTCAACACCGGCAGCGTCTGGAACACCATGCCGCCGCACCTGCACGACCGCCGCTCGGAGGTCTATTTCTACTTCGACCTCAAGGACGACGAGCGGGTGTTCCACTTCATGGGCGAACCGGACGGCGCCCGCCACATCGTCGTCGCCAACGAGGAGGCCGTGGTCAGCCCGCCCTGGTCGATCCACATGGGCTCGGGCACCGCCAACTACGCCTTCATCTGGGCCATGGGCGGCGAGAACCTCGACTATACGGACATGAACGTCCTCGACATCTGCCAGCTGAAGTAGGCTCCCCCGGAAGGAACATGGCCATGAGCGATCTCTTCAGCCTGGCCGGGCGCACCGCCATGGTCACCGGCGCCAACACCGGCCTTGGCCAGGCGATGGCCGTGGCCCTGGCGCAGGCCGGGGCCGACATCGTCGCCGTCGGCCGCTCGGCCGCCACCGGCACCGAAGCCGCGGTCCGGGCCGCCGGCCGGGGCTTCCACTTCCTCGAGGCAGACCTTGGCCAGCGCCACATCAGCGGCGACATCATCGCCGCCGCCAGGACCTGCGCCGCCGCGCCCGACATCCTGGTCAACAATGCGGGGATCATCCGGCGCAACGATGCGTTGGACTTCACCGAGGATGACTGGGACGCGGTGATGGATGTGAACCTGAAGACGGCCTTTTTCCTGTCGCAGGCCGCCGCCCGCGAGATGGTCCCGAAAGGCGCCGGAAAGGTGATCAACATCGCTTCCATGCTGTCTTTTCAGGGCGGTGTGCGCGTGGCTTCCTATGCGGCCAGCAAGAGCGGAATCGCCGGTCTGACCCGGCTTCTGGCCAATGAGTGGGCGGCCAAGGGAATCAATGTGAACGCCATCGCGCCCGGCTATTTCTCGACCAACAACACCGAGGCGCTGCGGGCCGACGAGGCGCGCAGCCGGTCCATCCTCGAGCGCATCCCGGCCGGCCGCTGGGGCCGGCCCTCGGACCTTGGCGGCGCGGCCGTCTTCCTGGCGTCGCCGGCGTCGAACTATGTCCACGGCGCCATCCTGCCGGTGGACGGGGGATGGCTGGCCCGCTGACCGGTTCCCTGAAAAGCGCCTCCAACGGCCAGGTCCGCAAGAACCTGGACCTGCTCGGCGAGCTGCTCGCCGAGGCCATCCGCTATCTGGACGGCGAGGACACCGCGCGCCTGGTCGAGGCCGCCCGCGCCGCGGCGGGGGAGGGCGGGTCGGCCCCGCACCTGGGTTTCCTGTTCCATGCAGTGACCGCGGCCGAGGCCTCGCTGCTGGCCCGCGCCTTCGCCTGCGCCTCGATGCTGGCCAACATCGGCGAGGACGTCGCCGGCCGCCGCCGGGAGGCCGAGGCCGAGAGCCTGGCCGAGACCGCGACCCTGGCCGACGCGCTGAAGGCGCTGGGCGAGGCCGGCGCCAGGGCGCTGGAGGGCCTGTCCGTCACCCCCGTGCTGACCGCCCACCCCACCGAGGTGCGCCGCCGGGCCCTGGTCGAGCGGCAGGTGGAGATCGCCCGGCTGATGGCCTTGCGCCGCCACCACCTGCCGCCGGCCCTCGACCGCCAGATCCGCGAGGACCTGTTCCGGGAGACCGCCCTGCTGTGGCGCACCCGCCTGTACCGCCCCGAAAAGATCACCGTCGCCGACGAGATCCGCAACGCCCTGTCGGTGGTCCGCACCGCCATCCTGCCGGCCCTGATCGAGCTCTACGACCGCTGGGGCGAGGAGATCGGCGAGCTTGGCCCCATCCTCAAGCTCGGCACATGGCTGGGCGGCGACCGCGACGGCCATCCCGGCGTCGGGGCCGAGACCCTTGCCCTGGCCCTGCGATCCCAGGCCCGGCTGATCCTCGACCATTATGCCAGCGAGGTGCGCCTGCTGTGGTCGGACCTGGCCATCTCCACCGCCTATGGCGCGGCGTCGGACGACCTGCTGGCCCTGGCCATGCAGACCGACAAGCCCAGCGTCCACCGCCTCGACGAGCCCTACCGCCTGGTCTTCGAGCGCATCTTCGACCGGCTGTGCGCCACCTCGGTCAAGCTGACCGGGGCCGGGGTCGCCCATGCGGTCAGCGAACCGGACGGTCCGGCCTACGACACGCCGCAGGCCTTCATCGCCGACCTGGAGGTCATCCGCGCCTCCCTGGAAGCCAACGGCGGCGCGCGGCTGGTCGGCGGGCGCGTGAAGACCCTGCTGGCCGTGGCCCGGGCGGCGGGCTTCCACCTGCTGTCGGTCGACCTGCGCCAGAACTCCGACGTCCATGAGCGGGTGATCGCCGAACTGCTGACCCAGGCCGGTGGAACGGACGACTACCTGGCCCTGGACGAGGACGCCCGGGTCGCCGTGCTGCTGGAGGAACTGGCGACGCGCCGCCCGCTGCGCTCGCCGTTCACCGCCTATGGCGAGGAGACGGCCCGCGAGCTCGGCATCATCG
>SDZP01000068.1 GCA_004144935.1 Caulobacteraceae bacterium
CTGCTGGCCCGCCGCATGGGCAAGACGCGGATCATCGCCGAGACCGGGGCCGGCCAGCACGGGGTGGCCACCGCCACCGTCTGCGCCCGCTTCGGCCTGCCCTGCGTGGTCTACATGGGCGCCACCGACGTCGAGCGGCAGAAGCCCAACGTCTTCCGGATGAACCTGCTGGGCGCCGAAGTGCGGCCGGTGACCTCCGGCACCGGCACCCTCAAGGACGCCATGAACGAGGCGATGCGCGACTGGGTGACCAATGTCGAGGACACCTACTACCTGATCGGCACCGCCGCCGGCATGCACCCCTATCCGGCCATGGTCCGCGACTTCCAGGCCATCATCGGCCGCGAGGCCCGGGCGCAGATCCTCGAGGCCGAGGGCCGCCTGCCCGACGCCCTGGTCGCCTGCATCGGCGGCGGCTCCAACGCCATCGGCCTGTTCCACCCCTTCCTGGCCGACGAGGGCGTGCGGCTGATCGGCGTCGAGGCGGCCGGACACGGGATCGAGACCGGCCAGCATGCCGCCAGCCTGACCGGCGGCCGCCCCGGCGTCCTGCACGGCAACAAGACCTACCTGCTGCAGGACGACGACGGCCAGATCATCGACGCCCATTCGATCAGCGCCGGCCTCGACTACCCGGGCATCGGGCCGGAACACAGCTTCCTGTACGAGACCGGCCGGGCCGAATACGTCAGCGCCACCGACAAGGAGGCCCTGGCCGCCTTCCAGCTGTGCGCCGAGCAGGAGGGCATCATCCCCGCCCTCGAGCCGGCCCACGCCCTGGCCCGGGTCGCCGATCTCGCCCGTGAGCTCGGCAAGGACGGGCTGATCGTGAAGAACATGTGCGGCCGCGGCGACAAGGACATCTTCACCGTCGCCGAAGCCCTGGGACGGACGATTTGATGAATTTCTCCCGCGTGCCCAGGTGGGCTTGGTGGGTTGGCGGCGTAGTCCTGATCTTCCTCGCCTGGCAACTCCTGAATATGCCGGTCGCCATCGACCTTCCTCCCTCCATCCCCCCCCCGTCCAGATGAACAACACCCGTATCGACAAGCGTTTCTCGGCCGTGGCGGCGGAGGGCCGCGCCGCGTTCGTCGCCTATGTGATGGGCGGCGATCCCGACTATGCGACCTCGCTGGAGATGGTGCGCGGCCTGCCGGGGGCCGGCGTCGACATCATCGAGCTGGGCTACGCCTTCTCCGACCCGATGGCCGAAGGGCCGCCGATCCAGCGCGCGGCCTTGCGGGCGCTGAAGGCCGGCATGACCCTGAACCGGACACTCGAGCTGGTCGCCGACTTCCGCAAGGGCGACGACGACACGCCGATCGTGCTGATGGGCTATCTCAACCCGCTGTTCAGCGCCGGATTCACGGCCTTCGCGGCCCGCGCCGCCGACGCCGGGGTCGACGGCCTGATCTGCGTCGACTGTCCGCCGGAAGAAGCGGGCGAGCTGACCGACGCCCTGGAGGCGGTGGGCATCAGCCTGATCCGCCTGACCGCCCCGACCACCGACGACCGGCGCCTGGCCACCGTCGTCAAGCGCACCAGCGGCTTTGTCTATTACGTCTCCGTCGCCGGGGTGACCGGGGTGAAGTCGGCCACCGGCAGGCCGGACGCAAGGCAAAACGAACGAAAACGTGACCGCAAGCGTTCTTTCCAAAGCCGGGGCATTGGCGAAAGCTGTGCGTTCGGCGAGAGTCGGTCAGGCTTGAGGCTTCAAAGACGATGGCTATGGCAGAATCCAAGGGCGACAAGCCCACCCGTCCGCCCACGACCGGCAAGGAACGTGGCGGCGGCTGGCTGAGCCGGATCGCCCCCGGGGTCCGCGGGGCCTTCACCAAGCGCGAGACCCCCGAGAACCTGTGGGTCAAATGCCCCGACACCGGCGAGATGATCTATCGCCCGGACCTGGAGGCCGCCCTGTGGGTGACGCCGGCCGGCCGGCACATGCGGATCGGCTCGAAACAGCGTTTCCAGTACACCTTCGACGGCGGAACCTATGAGGCCCTGCCGACCCCGGAAGTACCGGAAGACCCGCTGAAGTTCTTCGACGGCAAGCCCTATCCCGAACGCCTGGCCGCCGCCCGCAAGGCCACCGGCGCGCCCGACGCCGTGGCCATCGCCGCCGGCAGGATCCGTGACGTGCCGGCCGTGGTGCTGGTCCAGGACTTCGCCTTCATGGGCGGCAGCCTCGGCATGGCCGCCGGCGAGGCCTTCATCGCCGCCGCCCGCGCCGCCATCCAGCGCCAGTGTCCGCTGGTCGCCTTCACCGCCGCCGGCGGCGCCCGGATGCAGGAAGGCACGCTCAGTCTGATGCAGATGGCCCGCACCACCCTGGCCATCCAGGAGCTGAAGGCGGCCAGGCTACCCTACATCGTGGTGCTGACCGACCCGACCACCGGCGGCGTCACCGCCAGCTATGCCATGCTGGGCGACATCCACCTTGCCGAGCCGGGCGCCCTGATCGGTTTTGCCGGACCGCGCGTCATCGAACAGACCATCCGCGAGACCCTGCCGCCTGGCTTCCAGCGCTCGGAATACCTGGTCGAGAAGGGCATGGTCGACCGCGTGGTCTCGCGCGGCGAGATGCCGGCCATTCTCGGCAGCCTGATGGGCACCCTGATGATGGGGCGGGCCCGCAAGGCGGCGTAGTTTTGGTCCTTCTCCCCTTGGGGAGAAGGTGGCCCCGAAGGGGTCGGATGAGGGGTTGAAGACTCTCGAAGCTGCGATCCGTCCCTTGCCCGAACAATTCCCCTTCGCCGGTGCGACCCCTCATCCGTCGGCTTCGCCGACACCTTCTCCCCCAGGGGAAGAAGGACACTAGATGACCGACCACCTGCTCCCCCACGACGCCGCGCTCGAGCGCCTGCGCCTGCTGCATCCCAAGCTGATCGACCTGTCGCTTGGCCGGATGCGGCGGCTGTGCGCGGCGCTGGGCGATCCGCAGCGGCATTTCCCGCCGGTGGTCCATGTCGCCGGCACCAACGGCAAGGGCAGCACCGTCGCCTTCCTGCGCGCCATGGCCGAGGCGGCGGGCCTGCGCGTGCACGTCTTCACCTCGCCGCACCTGGTGCGGTTCGCCGAGCGCATCCGGCTGGCCGGAACCCTGATCACCGACGAGCACCTCGCCCGGGTGCTGGAAACCGTCGAGACGGCCAACGCCGGTGAGCCGATCACCTTCTTCGAGATCACCGCCGCCGCCGCCTTCCAGGCCTTCAGCGAAGTCCCCGCCGACCTGATCCTGCTGGAGGTGGGCCTCGGCGGCGCGCTGGACGCCACCAATGTCATCGAGAGCCCGGCGGTGAGCGTCATCTGCCCGGTCGACCACGACCACCGCGAATTCCTCGGCGACTCGATCACCGCCATCGCCGGTGAGAAGGCCGGCATCATCAAGCGCGGCCGGCCGGTGGTGGTCGGCTGGCAGGGCGAGGAGGCGTTCGGGGTCATCGAGGCCCGGGCCCGGGCCCTGGGCAGCCCGATGACCGCCATGGGCCGCGACGTCGATGCCTACGCCACGGCCGGCCGCCTGACCGTGCAGGCCGAGGACCGGCTGCTGGACCTGCCGATGCCGTCCCTGCCAGGCCCTCACCAGATCGCCAACGCCGGGGTCGCCGCCATCGCCGCCCTGGCGCTCCACCTGCCGGAAGAGGCGATCGCCAGGGGCGTCGAGACCGCCCGCTGGCCGGCCCGCATGCAGCGCCTCACCGCCGGCCCCCTGGCGGCCCGCGCCCGCGCCGCCAACACCGACCTCTGGCTAGACGGCGGCCACAACGCCCATGCCGCCCGCGCCTTGGCCGACGCCCTCACCGCCTTGCAGGCGCGGGACGGACGGGAGACCGTGCTGATCTGCGGCCTGCTGACCAACAAGGACGCCGAAGCCTTCTTCGACGCCTTCCGCACCCTCAACCCCCGCATCATCGCCACCGCCTTCAGCGCCGAGGCGGCCAGTCCGCCCGAACGGCTGGTTTCGGCCGCCAGCGCCGCCGGCCTGCGGGCCGGGGCGGCGAGCGATGTCGAGGCGGCGCTGGAGCAGGCGCTGGCGGTCGAGGGCCTGGCCCCCCGGGTGATGGTCTGTGGCTCGCTCTACCTGGCGGGCGAGGTGCTGGCGCTCAGCCGCGAGACCTGGCCGGACTAGAAAAGGCGCTCTAGCCCAGGACGAAGTCCCCGGGCGCCGGCGCCGGGGCCTTCAGACCGCCGATCAGGGCGCGCAGGGCCAGGCGATAGCCCTGGAAGGTCTCGCGCTCGGCCGTCAGGGCGACCCGGTCGAACAGCGCGGCCAGGAGATCGGCCAGGGGCGCAACGGGCAGGTCGGGAACGATGCCGGCCGCCACGATCTGGCGCAGGCCGGATTCCAGCCGGGTCTTGAGATGCTGGCCGCGCAGGGCCTCGATACGGTCGGGCCCGAGGACGACGGCGCCCTCGACCAGCAGGATGCGACGGCGGCCGGGCTCGGCCATGGCGATGACATAGGCCTCGCCGCCAAGGATCAGCTGTTCGACCGGGTCGCGATTGGCCAGCGAGGCCTTGCTCATGCGCAGGGCGACATCGGCAAGCTCGGCGTTGACCACCCCGGCGAAGACGGCGGCCTTGTCCGGAAAGTGGTGGTAGAGGGCGCCGCGCGTCACCTTGGCGGAGGCGACGATGGCGGGCGTCGACGCGGCCGCATAGCCCTTCTCGGCGAACAGCTGGCGGGCCGCCCAGAGGATTCGGCCCCGAGTTTCGCGCGTGCGCTGGGCATTGGGGCGGCGGTCGGGCATCCTCGGAAAGATACAGGGTGTCTGTTTGTGAGCAAGAGGGCGTCAGCTGCTTGCCTGTCGCTCGCCCGCTAAAGCGGCGCCCTCGGCAAGTTTGCGGCCCGATCGTCCCGAAACGCGCCCAGCCGCCAACGAAAAAGGGCGGCCCTCGCGAGCCGCCCTTTCCGTAACTGGCAGAAGCCCTCGCCTAGGTGGCGACGGCGTCTTCCGGCTCGACGCTTTCCTTCTTGGAGAGGTCTTCGCCGGTTTCCTGGTCGACGATCTTCATCGACAGCTTGGTCTTGCCGCGATCGTCGAAGCCGATGAGCTTCACCTTGACCATCTGGCCTTCGGTCAGCACGTCGGCGGGGCGGGCCACGCGTTCGTTGCTGATCTGGCTGACGTGGACGAGGCCGTCCTTGGCGCCAAAGAAGTTCACGAAGGCGCCGAAGTCGACGACCTTGACGACCTTGCCGTTGTAGATGGCGCCGATTTCCGGCTCCGAGGCGATCGACTTGATCCAGTCGCGGGCGGCGTCGATCTTGGACTGCTCGGAAGCAGCGATCTTGATCGTGCCGTCGTCCCCGATGTCGACCTTGGCGCCGGTGGTGGCGACGATCTCGCGGATCACCTTGCCGCCGGTGCCGATCACTTCACGGATCTTGTCCGCGGCGATCTTCATGGTCTCGATCTTCGGCGCGTACTCGCCCAGCTCTTCGCGGGGCGCGTCCATGGCCTTGTTCATCTCGCCGAGGATGTGGTCACGGCCTTCCTTCGCCTGGGCGAGGGCCTGCTTCATGATCTCGATGGTGATCCCGGAGATCTTGATGTCCATCTGCAGCGAGGTGATGCCGTCGCTGGTGCCGGCCACCTTGAAGTCCATGTCGCCGAGGTGGTCTTCGTCACCCAGGATGTCGGACAGAACGGCGAAGCCGTCGCTTTCCAGGATCAGGCCCATGGCGATGCCCGAGACCGGACGAATCAGCGGAACGCCCGCGTCCATCATGGCCAGCGAGGAGCCGCAGACCGTGGCCATCGAGGACGAGCCGTTCGACTCGGTGATCTCGGAGACCAGGCGGATGGTGTAGGGGAAGTCTTCCTTGGCCGGCAGCATCGGGCGCAGGGCGCGCCAGGCCAGCTTGCCGTGGCCGATTTCGCGGCGGCCGGGGCTGCCCATCCGACCGGTCTCACCGACCGAGTAGGGAGGGAAGTTGTAGTGCAGCAGGAAGCTTTCCTTGTAGGTGCCTTCCAGGGCGTCGATGAACTGCTCGTCGTCGCCGGTGCCGAGGGTCGCGACCACCAGGGCCTGGGTCTCGCCGCGGGTGAACAGGGCCGAACCGTGGGTGCGCGGCAGGATGCCGACTTCACCCAGGATCGGACGCACGGTGCGCACGTCGCGGCCGTCGATGCGGATGCCGGTGTCGAGGATGGCGCGACGCACGACGTCGGCTTCCAGTTCCTTGAACACGCCGGCCAGCTTCTGGGCGTCGACGCCGTCCGGATTGGCTTCGCTCTTGGCGAGGGCGGCGATGGCCTTCTTCTTGGCGGCGCCGATCGCTTCGTAGCGGTCCTGCTTCTTCTGGATCTTGTAGCCGGCGATGATGTCGTCGCCGACCAGCGGCTTCATCTGGGCCTTGATCGCGTCGGTGTCTTCCGGCTCGAAGTCGAAGGCGTCCTTGGCCGAATGTTCGGCCAGGTCGATGATGCCCTGGATGACCGGCTGCATGCCGTCATGGGCGAACTGGATGCCGCCCAGGACGGTGGCTTCGTCCAGTTCCTGGATTTCGGATTCGACCATCATCACGGCGTCGCTGGTGCCGGCGACGACCAGATCCATCTTCGAGCCCTTCAGCTCGTCGGCGGTCGGGTTGAGGATGTAGGCGCCGTCGACGTAAGCGACGCGGGCGGCGGCGATCGGGCCCATGAAGGGGGCGCCGGAGATCACCAGGGCGGCCGAGGCGGCGACCATGGCGATGATGTCGGGATCGTTCTCGAGATCATGCTGCAGCACGGTGCAGACGACCTGGACTTCGTTCTTGAAGCCCTTGACGAACAGCGGGCGGATCGGACGGTCGATCAGGCGGGAGACCAGGGTCTCCTTTTCCGACGGACGGCCTTCGCGCTTGAAGAAGCCGCCGGGGATCTTGCCGGCCGCGAAGGTCTTTTCCTGATAGTTGACGGTCAGGGGGAAGAAGTCCTGGCCGGGCTTTTGCGTCTTGGCGAAGACGGCGGTGGCCAGGACGACGGTTTCGCCCATGGTGGCCAGAACGGCGCCATCAGCCTGACGGGCGATGCGGCCGGTTTCGAGGATGATGGTCTTGCCACCCCACTCGATGGTCTTGCGGTGAATCTCAAACATGTCGGTTTCTTTCTTTCGGTCCGACGGGCGTATTCCCGGCGGGCGGACAGGGGCGGCGCCCTCGGGCAATTCCGGAATCCTCTCCAGTGTCAGGTCCGGTGAGGATCGCTGTGACCCTCTGCGGATAGTTTGGGGTGAACCCCCGCCGCCGACCCTCAGGACCTGAGGAGGATGGGCGGATATACGAAGAGGCGGGGCCCTTCTGTGTGAAGGACCCCGCCCCTGTAATCGATACTAGTGCTGACGACGCAGGCCGAGCTTGGCGATGAGGGCTTCGTAGCGGTCCTCATCCGACTTCTTCAGGTGGCCCAGCAGCGAACGACGCTGCGAAACCATCTGCAGAAGGCCACGACGGCTGTGGTTGTCCTTCTTGTGACCCTTGAAGTGCTCGGTCAGGTTGGCGATCCGTTCTGACAGGATCGCGACCTGGACTTCGGCGCTGCCGGTGTCGCCCGGGGTGCGGGCATGTTCGGTGATCAGAGCGGCTTTGCGCTCGGGCGTGATCGACATCGGATTTCTCCAGCTCAGGTGAGTTGAAAAACACGCACCGGATTGAGCGATCCCGCACGCATCTCGGCCAGGGCCACGAGCCTCTCTCCGTCCATGGCGCAAACCGTCCGCGACCCGCCGATAAGCTGGTCACGCAAGGCTTCCACCTGTCGCGGAAGGAGGACGATGGATCGTCCCTGAGCCAACCGGAATGCGTCTTCGGCGGTAACGGCCAGCGCCGGGATGTCGTCCAGCGCGGTCGAGACCGGAAGGAGAGCCTCCGGAAGCGCGGCCTTATGGCCTAAATTTTCCAACATTTCCAGTGTTATCGCGGTTTCTTCCCCAAACGGCCCGACCCGCGTGCGGCGAAGCTGGCTGACATGGGCGCAGGCGCCCAGCGCGGCGGCCAGATCGCGGGCGACGGCGCGCACATAGGTGCCCTTGCCGCAGTCCATTTCCAGCTCGATATGGTCGGCGTCGGGGACCGAAACGATGCGCAGGTCATGGATGGTCACCGGCCGGCCGGCCAGTTCGAACGTCTCTCCGGCCCGGGCCAGGTCATAGGCCCGCTCGCCGTCGACCTTGATGGCCGAGTAGTTGGGCGGGATCTGGGTGATCTCGCCGATGAACTGCGAGAGCTGCGCCTCGACCTGCTCGCGGCTCGGCCGGACTTCGGACTCGGCCGTCGTTTCGCCCTCGCGGTCGAAGGTGGCGGTGCTGCGGCCCCACTCCAGGGTGAAGCGGTAGGTCTTGTCGGCGTCGACCAGGAAGCTGACCGTCTTGGTCGCCTCGCCCAGGGCGATGGGCAGGATGCCGGTGGCCAGAGGATCCAGCGTGCCGGCGTGGCCCGCCTTCTGGGCGGTGAACAGCCATCGCACCTTGCCGACCGCCTGGGTCGAGCCGAAGTCGTAGGGCTTGTCGAGATTGACCCAGCCGCTGACCGGCAGCCCCTTCTTGCGGCGGGCCACTAGTCTTCGTCCCCGCCACCTTCGCTGTGGATGTCGGCCTGGACGCGCGGGTTGGTGAACAGCCTGTCCATCTGGGCGGCGGCGTTGAAGCTGTCGTCGTGGAAGAATTTCAGGTCCGGCGTGAACTTCATGTCGATGTTCCTGGCCAGCCGCCCGCGCAGGAACTTCGAGGCGCGGTTGAGGGCGGCGAGGATTTCGGTGGTGCTCTGGCCGGTGACGCCGGCGCCGAGCGGCTCAACGAAACAGATGGCGTGCTTGAGGTCCGGGCTCATGCGCACTTCGGAGACGGTCAGGGAGACGCCGGCCAGCGCCGGCTCGGCGATGCCCTCCTCGCGCAGCACCTCGACCAGGGCGTGGCGGATCAGTTCGCCGGCGCGCAGCTGGCGTTGGGTCGGGCCGGTTTCACGGCCCTTGTTCTTGGTTTCGCGGCTCATCGTACCTGACCTTGCGTCCGGCGAGGGATCGAACCTCGGCTACGGCGGGGAGCGGGGCTTCTAATGCCGCGAGGCGCTCAAGTCTAGGCGTCCAGCCTCTGGTGGAAGAAGGCGATCGTCCGCGCCTCGGCCTCCGCGGTCGGGCCGCTGCTCGCCAGGTGGACGGTCAGCACCGAATGCGAGGGCCGTCCGGTGCCCTGCTTGCCGCATTTGGGGTCGATGCGGTGAGCCTCGAACCGGGCCTTGCCGAAGGTGGCTTCCAGGGCGTCGATCCGCTCCATGGGCACGAAGGCGTCATCGCGGAAGGCCAGGCCGATGGCGGAGAGATCTTCGTCGTCGAGCCGCTTCTTGATGCAGGCGATCTCGGCGGCCGAGCAGTCGATCCGGTCACGACCCTTCTTGCCCAGCGGCAGGGAGGGCTGGCTGATCACCGGGGCGACGACGGCCGGCTCGGTCATCATCGCCAGGGCGAAGCCGCCGGTGAAGCACATCCCCAGGGCCCCCACCCCCTTGCCGCCGCAGTCCGCGTGCGCCTTGCGGGCCAGGGCGCGCAGCCAGTCGACGATGGGGCTGGAGCGATCATTGGCCCAGACGTTGAATTCACGCCGGACGCAGATGTTGAGCAGGATCTCGGTCATGCCGTAGCCGCCGCTGATCGGCTTGCCGGGCTTGCCGAACAGGCTGGGCAGGAAGACGGTGAATCCCGAGGCGACGACCTTTTCCGCATAGGTGACGACCAGCGGGTGCAGGCCCGGGACCTCATGGATGATGATCACCGCCGGCCCCGCGCCCTTGCGAAACACCGTCCGCGTCCAGCGCCCGTCGTCGAAGCGGGACTCGTCCCAGCTCGCGAGGATATCCTTGTCAGCCATGGTCCGCCCCCTGCCGACCAAGGTTAGGCGAAAGCCGCGCGCCGACGCTATCGAATTCAGCTGCCGTCGGGGCGGCCGTAGCTGGGCTTGGTCACCGCCGCCCGGGTGTTGCCGCCCTTGGGCCTGGGCATCTGCCATTCGCCGCGCCAGGTGAAGTCCATGGCCGCGCACAGCTTGATGCCGCCGGCCCCGTCGTCGCCAAACGCATGCACCCGCAGGGGCTTGCGGGTGTAGACCGGTCCGACCGCCAGCCAGCCCTTGGTCGAGCCCGGGCAGAAGGCGGAGATCATCACCTTGCCCTCGGCCTTCTCAGGGTCGATCTCGTAGAACGCGCCCTTGCCGGCGTCCGGGCCCATCAGGGCGTCCAGCTGGCCGTTGATCCTGCCGTCGCGCGAGGCGCTGGGCACCACCCCGACCGGCACGGCGGTGGCGCGGACGGCCAGGATGTTGGTGCGGAAATACTGGCGGGTGAAGACGAAGGTCAGGCCGGCGCCGGTCAGGCGGCGGGCCTCGGAGGAAGCGCTGTCGAAGGTCACCATCCGCTTGTCGGCGGCTTGGGCGGGCACGGCGGCGGCGGCGAGCGAGGTCGCCGCGAGGGCGGCGAGGCAGACGGAGCGGAGCATCAGGGCGGTCCCTATCGACGTTTGCCGCGCAGGTCGGCGACGTCCCCCTCGAACCCCGAGAGCTTCCAGACCCCGTCCGTGCGCGTGAAGATCAGCACGCAGGGCCCATCCTTGGATTTTGTGGCGCAAACACGGCCATCGGGCATGGCGCGCAGCGAACCGGCGATGACCACCTGGCCCGGGATCGGCTGGCCCGGCTTGTAGCCGTACTGGTAGGCCACGCTGCGGAAGGTCGAGGGCTGGATCAGCGCCTTGTCGGCGGCCTCGGCCAGGTAGGGCGCCATCAGGGCGCCCAGGCCGCGCAGGTTCTCGTCCTTGGTCCGCTTCTGGGCCTCGCCGACCAGCTTGTGCTCGATGGAGACCTTCAGCGCCTGACGGTCGACATGGGCGTTGAAGGCGGCCTTGTCGTTGTCGCGGATGGCGATCAGCAGGGCATGGACGTCGCTGGCCGCGTCAAGCCGCGTGGCGGTGGCGCAGGCGCTCAGGGTGGCCATCAGGCCGATCAGGAACAGGACGCGGAAGGGGCGCATGCGGTCGTCTCCGGCCGGGAAGCGTCGAACAGACTTCAGGCTTTTCGGCGACCAAGGCGTGGCGGTCAACGCCTCATGGCCTCGCGCGGACACAGAGCACCACAAGAAAAGGGCGCGAACCTCTCGATCCGCGCCCTGAACTTCGAAACTGCCGAGACCGCTACAGCGACCGCGCCACTTCCTCGACCGTGAAGCACTCGATCTCGTCGCCTTCGCGGATGTCCTGGAAGCCGGCGAAGGCCATGCCGCACTCCATGCCGTTGGTGACTTCCGCCACCTCGTCCTTGAAGCGCTTGAGGGTCTGCAGGGTGCCGAGCTCGAGCACGACGATGTTGTCGCGCACGATCCGGACCTTGGCGCCGCGGCGCACGACCCCTTCGGTGACGCGGCAACCGGCGACCCGGCCGACCTTGGAGATGTCGAAGGCCTGCAGCACGCGGGCGTTGCCCAGGAAGGTTTCCCGCTGGATCGGCGAGAGCATCCCCGACATGACGCCTTTGATGTCGTCGATCAGGTCGTAGATGATCGCGTAGTAGCGGATTTCCACCCCTTCGCGCTCGGCCAGGGCCCGCGCCTGGGCCGAGGCCCGGACGTTGAAGCCGATGATCGGCGCGCCGGCGCCCTTGGCCAGCTGCACGTCGCTTTCGCTGATCGCGCCGGCCCCCTGCAGGATGATCCGGGCGCGGACTTCGTCCGTCCCCAGCTTCTCCAGCGAACCGACGATGGCCTCGACCGAGCCCTGCACGTCGCCCTTGATGACCAGCGGCAATTCGCTGACCTTCTTGGCCGAGAGCTTGGCCATCATGTCGGCGAGGCTGGCCCCGGCGACGCCGCCGACGGCCGACTTCTCGCGCTTCACGCGGTTGCGGTATTCGGTCAGCTCGCGGGCGCGGGCTTCGTTCTCGACGACCGCGAAGGCCTCGCCCGGCGAGGGCGTGCTGTCGAGGCCGAGGATCTCGACCGGGGTCGAGGGGCCGGCTTCGGTCAGCTGCTCGTTGCGCTCGTTCAGCAGGGCGCGAACCCGGCCGTAGGAGGCCCCGGCGACGACGATGTCGCCGCGCTTCAGGGTGCCGCGCTTGACTAGCACGGTGGAGACCGCGCCGCGACCCTTGTCCAGCTTGGCCTCGATGACCACGCCTTCGGCGGTGCGTTCGGCGTTGGCCTTCAGGTCGAGCAGTTCGGCCTGCACCAGGATGTTCTCGATCAGGTTGTCGAGGCCCTGGCGGGTCTTGGCGGAGACCTCGACGATCTGGGTGTCGCCACCCAGGCTTTCGACGACGATCTCGTGCTGCAGCAGTTCGTTGATGACGCGGGTCGGGTCGGCCCCGTCCTTGTCCATCTTGTTGACGGCCACGATGATCGGGACGCCGGCCGCTTTCGCGTGCTGGATGGCCTCGACCGTCTGCGGCATGACGCCGTCGTCGGCGGCCACCACCAGCACGACGATGTCGGTGATGTTGGCGCCGCGGGCCCGCATGGCGCTGAACGCCGCGTGGCCGGGGGTGTCGAGGAAGGTGACGCGCTGGCCGTCGGCCAGGCGGACCTGGTAGGCCCCGATGTGCTGGGTAATGCCGCCGGCCTCGCCCGCGGCCACGTCGGTGGTGCGCAGGGCGTCGAGCAGGCTGGTCTTGCCGTGGTCGACGTGGCCCATGATGGTCACGACCGGGG
The DNA here is from genome assembly GCA_004144935.1 of Caulobacteraceae bacterium. Classification (GTDB taxonomy): domain Bacteria; phylum Pseudomonadota; class Alphaproteobacteria; order Caulobacterales; family Caulobacteraceae; genus Caulobacter. Next base: position 12,674 of record SDZP01000068.1, read on the forward strand.
CGCGGGTTTCCTGCGCCTCGTCGTGATCCTCGGCGTCCAGGAAGCCTTCTTCGACGTCGGCTTCGGAGACGCGGCGGACGGTGTTGCCGAACTCGGTCGCCACCAGTTCAGCGGTGTCGCTGTCGATGACGTCGTTGATCTTCAGCATCACGCCCTGGCGCATCAGCATCTTGATGATGTCGACGCCGCGCACGGCCATCCGGTTGGACAGCTCCTGGACGGTGATGACGTCGGGGATGATGACCTCGCGGGCCGCGCGGGCCTGCTCGGTGGCGCCGCCACGGCGCTTTTCCTTTTCCCGTTCGCGGGCCCGGCGAACCGAGGCCAGCGAGCGCATCCGCTCGACGGCGCCCTCGTCGTCACCGGCCACGGCCTGGATGGTCAGGCGGCCTTCACGGCGCTTGGGTTCGCCCTTGGTGCGGGAAACCGCCTTGCCGGGACCGGCGCCAGGGCCGCCGGGGCCGCGGCGACGATCGTCATCCTCTTCCGGACGACGGTCGGGCAGGGCGCCGCCGGGACGGGGCGCGGACCGGGTGGCGCGGGTGACTTCCGGCGTCGCCGGAGCCTCGGGCGCCAGACCGGCGCCGGGGCGCGGACCGCGCGGCGCGCCGGGACGCGGCGGAGCCGGACGCGGGGCCAGGGCCGAGTAGCGCACGGTCTGCTGCGGACGGTCGCCGCCACGGTTGTCGCCGCCGCGCGGGTCGCGGTTGTCGACGCGCGGGGCGTCGCCGCGCGGACGATCGGCGTCCGGGCGCGGGGCCCGCTGGTTGAAGGTGGTCGCATCCGGCCGGGGGGTGCGCTGGTTGAAGTTGCTGGTCGAGGCCGGCGGCCGGTAGGTGGTGGTGCTCGAGCGATCGTCGCGACGGTCGCGGGAGGGCTCGTAGGTGCGGGTCTGGCCGGCCGACGGCTGCGCCGGCGGCGCGGCCGGGCGCGGGGCCTGGGGCGCGGGCGCGGCCGGACGCGGCGCGGCGGCCT
>SDZP01000437.1 GCA_004144935.1 Caulobacteraceae bacterium
CAGCAGGGCGGTGCGCACGGCGGCCGATCCGCACCTTCCTGGCGCCGTTCGATGCGGCCACCGTGCGCACCGCCCTGCTGCGGGAGAAGCGTCGCGCCGGCCAGAGCTTCGTCGTGGTCCCCCGCATCGAGGACATCGAGCCCCTGCGCCAGACGCTGGCCCAACTGACGCCGGAGCTGTCGGTCCGCATCGCCCACGGCGGCCTGGATCCGGAGGAGTCCGACGCGGTCATGGTCGGTTTCGCCGACGGCGATGGCGATATCCTGCTGGCCACCAACATCATCGAGAGCGGCCTCGACGTGCCGCGCGCCAACACCATGATCATCTGGCGGCCCGACCGCTTCGGCCTGTCGCAACTGCACCAGCTGCGCGGACGGGTCGGCCGGGGGCGGGCGCAGGGTATCGCCTATCTGCTGACCGAACCGGACAGCGACCTGGCCGAGGCGACCCGCTCCCGGCTGTCGACCCTGGAGGCCTTCGACCGCCTCGGCTCCGGCCTGGCGATCAGCGCCCGCGACCTCGACCTGCGAGGCGGCGGCGACCTGGTCGGCGAGGAGCAGGCCGGCCACATGCGGATGATCGGCTCGGCCCTCTACCAGCGGCTGCTGGAGGCGGCGATCCGGACCGCGCGGGGCGACACGGCGGGCGGGGAGTGGACGCCGGTGCTCAACCTAGGCCGCGCCGGCCTGATCCCGGCCGACTACGTCCCCGACGCGGTGACCCGCATCAACCTCTATGCGCGCTTGTCACGGATGGAGACGCCGGCCGAAATCGACGACTTCGAAGAGGAACTCTCCGACCGGTTCGGGGTCCTGCCGGAGGAGACCGCCAGGCTGCTCGGCGAAGCGCGGCTGTCGCGGCTGGCCAAGTCGGTCGGCGTGCGCCGCATCAGCACCGGCCCCAGGGGCGCGGTCATCGAGCTGGCCGACCGCAGCGCCGGCGACACCAACGGAAAGCTTGTCCTGCCGCCCGGCCTTGGCCTGCCGGATCTGGAGCGAGTGCTGCTGCGTCTGGGCGGCTCGTCTCCGTCCGACGGAGCTTCGGCGCGGGTCGCGGACCGTCGGAACAGGGCTGACGAGGTTCCGCGTCCCGGTCTCTAGGCTTCGTCCATCAACAGCACCACCTTCACGCAGTCGCCATGGTGCTGGGCGGCGATGGCCTCGTTTATCTGGCTGAAGGGGAAGGTCTTGATCAGCCGGTCGAAGGGCAGCTCGCCCTTGCGCCAATGGTCCATCAGTTCCGGCAGGAAGCTGTCGGGGTCGCTGTCGCCCTCGATGATGCCCTTCACCGTATGGCCGAAGGTCATGATGTTGTTGACCTCGCCCGGGGTCGGCGTGCCCGGGGGGGTTATGCCGACGATGCCGAACACACCCTTGGAGGCCAGGGCGCCCATCACCGCCTGCTGCACGGCCGGGACGCCGCTGGTGTCGAAGGCGTAGTCGACGCCGCCTGGCAGGATGGCGCGCACCGCCCCCGTCAGGTCCGGCGAGGCGGCCGGATCGATGACGTGGGTGGCCCCGAACTCGCGGGCCAGGTCGCGGCGCCCGGCCAGCGGCTCGACCAGGATGATGGTCGAACAGCCGCGGATCTTTGCTCCCATCACCGCGCTCAGTCCCACCGGTCCGCCGCCGGTGATCAGCAGCGACGAGCCCGCCTCGCAGGCCAGCGACCGCATCACCCCGCCTGCTCCCGTCTGGATGCCACAGCCCAGCGGTCCGGTCAGCGCCAGGGGCAGGTCGTCCGGCACCTTCACCAGGTTGCGCTCGTAGGTGATGGCGTGGCTGGCGAAGGAGGACTGGCCGAAGAAGCTACCGCCGACCGCGGTGTCGCCGTCGTGCAGGGTACGGCTGCCGTCGGTGCGCATGCCGATGTAGTTGAGCATCGGCATGGTCTCGCAATAGGCCGCATCGCCCCGGTCGCAACGCGAGCAATGGCCGCAGGACCGGAAGGTCATGGCCACCCGGTCTCCGGGGGCGACCTTGGTCACCTTCGCCCCGACCGCCTCGACGATGCCCGCGCCCTCATGGCCAAGCACCGCCGGCGGCGGGATCATCTCGGCCTCCTTGAAGACGAGGTCGGTATGGCAGACCCCGACCCCGACGATGCGCACCAGCACCTCGTCCTCGCGCGGATCGTCCAGCCGCAGGGTGCGGAACTCGAAGGGTTTGCCTGCGCCCGTGGCGACGGCGGCCAGAACGTCCATGTCGATCCTCCCGAAGGCCGCGCTTCGGCGGCCGATGTGTCCCGACCCTACCCCGGCTTCCGTGGCGGAGGGGAAGATGTCGATTCTGTGTGGACTGCCGCCACGTCGCGCACGCAACCTGCCGCCACAAGGACAGGAGGAGCCGTCATGGCCCGCGCGAAGAAGACTCACAGACAGGTCGGCGAAGACTACCTAGCCGGCGCCAAACAGCGGGTCAGCCACCGCTTCGACCTGCCGGCCAGCGCCGTCTGGGCCGCCCTGCTGGACGGCAAGGCCTGGACCGAATGGCTGCCCCTGACCAGGGTCGTCTGGACCAGTCCCCAGCCTTTCGGCGTCGGCACGACCCGCACCGTCAGCATCGGCGAGATGGACATCGACGAGGTTTTCTTCGCCTGGGAGGAGGGCCGGCGCATGGCCTTCTGCTTTGCGGCGTCGGCTCTGCCGGTCTCGGCGGCGGTCGAGGACTACCGGGTGGTCGAGGTTCCAGGCGGCTGCGAGCTGCAGTGGGCGGGGCGGGC
>SDZP01000438.1 GCA_004144935.1 Caulobacteraceae bacterium
GCGACAGGCAGGCCTCGACCAGCCGGAACGGGGCCTCGCCATAGGCCTGGAAGGGACCGCTGCAGTCGACGACGAGGTCGGGGGCGAGAACCGCCAGCTGCTGGACGGCGTCGCCGTCGCGGTCGAACACGGCCGGTTCGAGGACTGCGCCGCCGGCCTGCGCCCAGCGCGCGCAGAAGTCGCCGGCCCTGGCCGCCGAACGGCCGGCGATCAGCAGGCGCAGGCGCGGCTCGTCGGCCAACAGGCGGGCCAATCGAGCGCCGAACACGCCGTAGCCGCCGACGATGAGGACCGTCAGGCTCACCCCAGGACCCGCCCGGCGTAGGCAGGGTCAGGGCGGTAGCAGACATCGCTGCGGCCGAAGATCTTCAGGCGGTTGCGGGCCACCAGGGCGTAAAGGGCGTCGGCCCAGCGGCGCGGCAGCAGGCGGCCGAGGCCGGCGATCTTCCACGGCCAGCCGAGACGTTCGGCCATCCGCATCGTCCCGTCAGCCTTGAACCGGGCGACGCCGTCCTCGATCAGGATGTTGCTCTCGTAGTCGCCGGACCCAAGCCCATAGTGGCGATAGAGCGCCTCGCCGAGGGGGGTCTGGGCGGGCAGCAGGCGGAACTGACCAGCCTTGTCAAGGGCCAGGATGGCGCGCATGCCGCGGCTGCAGAAGACGCAATGGCCATCGAAAACGATGATCGGCTTGTCGTCCGGAAACGACGGCACGGCGGGGTCCCGGCGATGGCTGTAGGCCTCGCGCGGGACCAAGGCCCCTACTCCAGGTCTTCCGCCAGGATGGCCATCTCGAACATGTAGGAGCCGGCCTCGTCCTCGTCTTCGTAGATGACGCCGATGAATTCGCCCTTCAGCTCGACCTCGGCGGAATCCTTCTGCTTGCGGGCCTTCACCGCCACGTGCGGGTTGCCGAAGGTCCGCTTGAGGTGGGCTTCGACTTTCTTGATGGCGACGTCGTCCACGGGCGGGCTCCGAAATTTAGCGTACTGATTTTCGCGGAACCTAGCCCTGAACGGGCCGGGCGCAAGCCCAAACTCAGATCACGTAGTCGTAGACGATGTCCGCGAGGGTGTGATCCATCGTCCGGGCCGGCTCTTCGCAGGTCGGGCAGTTGACCAGGCGGGCGGGCACGCCGGCGGCGGTGCAGCCGGGCGGCACCGGCTTGAGAACGACCGAGCCGGAGGCGACCTTGGCGTAGTCGCCGATCTTGATGTTGCCCAGCACCTTGGCCCCGGCGCCGAGCAGCACGCCCTTGCCGATCTTGGGGTGGCGGTCGCCGCGCTCGGCCCCGGTGCCGCCGAGCGTGACCCCGTGCAGCATGGAGACGTCGTCGCCGATGACCGCGGTCTCGCCGATGACGATGCCGGTGCCGTGGTCGAGGAAGAGACCCGACCCGATCCTGGCGGCCGGGTGGATATCGACCTGGAAGATCTCGCTAGAGCGGCTCTGCAGATAGTGGGCCAGCGTCTCGCGGCCATGGGTCCACATCCAGTGGGACACCCGGTGGGTCTGCAGGGCCATGAAGCCCTTGAAATAGAGGAAGGGCTGCACGTAGCCCTTGCAGGCCGGATCGCGCTCGAAGACGGCCTTCAGGTCCAGCTCGGCAGCGGCGACGATCGAGGGGTCGGCCTCATAGGCCTCCTCGGCGAACTCGCGGGCGCTCATGGCCCGCAGTTCCTGGTCGGCGATCTTTCTCGCGAACTGGAAGCTCAGCGCGTCGGCCAGACTGGTGTGGGCCAGGATGACGGAGTTCAGGAGACTGGCCAGCGCCGGCTCGTCCCTGGCGGCGCGCTCGGCCTCGTTGCGCAAGGAGGCCCAGACGGGCGGCGCGACGGCCGGTTCGACGACTTCAAGATGCTTGGCCATCGTGGCCTCCCTCAAACCTGGCGTTCAACCTAGCACGAAACGCGCGAGATCGCCTGCCAGCCTGCCCTCTGGTGGCATATGGTAGACGATGTCGCCCATCGCCACCGTTAACGGCCACATCTTCGCTGGGCCGTTGCGTCCGCCGGGTGGCGGCCTTATCCCTTGACGGTCCGCGACGGAAAGCGCTCCCATGAAGACCCTCCTGCTGACTCTGGCCCTGATGGCCGGCGTGTCGGCCGCTCAGGCCGCCCTGGCCGGCGAGGCGCCGCTGGACCGCGAGGCCCTGCGCGGGCTGGCCAGGAGCGGCAGCCCGCTGTGCGGCGGCTGGCGCGATCGCGACGACAGCTGCGAGGACGTCGGCTTCATGGAACTGCTGCCGCAGGACCAGGTGCGGCACACCTACCGCTTCCGCATCAGCTTCGAGCCCGACTATGAGGTGGTCATGCAGGAGACCGCCACGATCGAGGACGCCGCCCTCTGCAGCATCTATTCGACCGCCAACCTGACGGTGCGGGTGCTGGCCGACGGCGAGCCGGCGCCGCCCGAACAGGCGCTCGCGATCAGCGGCCTGTTTCACGAGAGCCTGGCCGAGTACGAGGGCAAGCGGGTCTGTGAATCCTTCTATCGCGACGGGGGCAGCGGCGAGCTGACCACCGTGGTGACCATCGATGGCGAACCCAGCCCGGAACTGGAGTCGAAGTACCGGGTGCTGGCGCCGCAGGAACGCATCCATCTGCGAGCGCTGGATGAATCGGTCGATCCGGGCCGCCAGGACGTATGACCCAAACCGTGCCCACTGTTCCCCCCTCCCCCGCGTTCGGCGACAGCCTGCCCCAGTCGCCTTCCCAGCC
>SDZP01000439.1 GCA_004144935.1 Caulobacteraceae bacterium
GTCTGGCGCCTGGCCGGCATAGTGCTGCTCGATGACCGTCTCGACCGCCTCGGTGCAGGCATGGGCGGCCTTTTCGCCGAGCAGGGCGGTGCCGGCCCCGAGCGCGAAGCCGGCCAGGCGCCAGACCGGCGACATCACGGTCGGGCGGACGCCGCGCTCGCTGAGGATTTCGTTGAAACGCGAAAGGTGGACCTGCTCGTGGCCCTCCATCTCGGCCAGCTGCCCGGCGATGCGCATCTGGCCCGGAGCGCGGTCCATGACCGCCCGCTGACCGCGATAGATGTGGACGGCGGCCAATTCGCCGGCCTGGTCGACGCGCAGGATTTCGGCCAGGCGGGCCGCCTGGGCGCCCATGCCGGGACGGGCGGGGATCGGCTTGCCGCTCATTTGAGGAGCCCTGTCTTCGGTTCGTTGGCGGCGGCGATGAAGCTCCACACCGCCAGCTTCAGGGAGACGATGGCGTTCCAGCCGGCCATCGAAAGGCCGAGGAAGGACCAGACGATCTTGTCACAGGCCGGGGCCGCGGCCTTGGCCCCGGCCAGCAGGTCCTGCACCCCGGCCGCCGAGGATCCGCCGCCGCCACTGCCAGAACAGGTGGTCGGACCCGGCCACCAATGCCACTCGACCCCCGCGTGGTAGACCGCCAGGCCGGCGCCGAACAGAAAGACCAGGCCGAGGGCCAGATCGGTCCAGGGGGCGGTCTTCCTGCCCAGGGCGGTCCGCTTCAGCACGATGGCGACAACCGCCAGGACGATCGCCACCCAGTAGACCTCCCGCGCCTTGAGGCAGAGGGTGCAGGGCATCAGGTGCAGGAAGCTCTGGAAGCCGTGGGCGACGGCCAGCATCAGGGCGGCCGACAGCAGGGCCGTCTCGGGCCAGTGGCGCAGCACAAAGTGGATCAGGCGTTTGAGCGCTTGCATCACTTGTCTCTAGCAGGCTGCCGGTGCGCCGCCCCCAAGGAAGTGGGCGATGACAAATCCGGCGACGATGAGGACGATCACGCCCAGCGCCACCAGGCCCAGCCGCTTTTCGATGACCGGCAGCATGGCGGGCCCTGCAATCTTGACCACCCCGGCGACCAGGAAGAAGCGGGCGGCGCGGGTCAGGGTGGCGGTGAGGATGAAGATCGGCAGGCTGAGCTTGCCCATGCCCATCGCGATGGTGACCAGCTTGAACGGTATGGGCGTGAGGCCCTTGATCAGCACGACCCAGGCTCCGTACTCGCGCACCCAGCACTGGAAGCTGTCGAGATCGCCGGCATGGCCGCCCAGGGAGAGCAGCCAGCGACCGAGGTCCTGCAGATAGTAGCCGATGGCATAGCCGGCGATGCCGCCCAGCACGGAGGCCAGCGTGCAGACGAAGGCGTAGAACCAGGCCCGATCCGGCCGCTTGAGCACCATCGGGGCCAGCATGACGTCCGGCGGGATGGGAAAGAACGACGCTTCGGCGAACGATACGGCGAAGAGGGCGGAGGGGGCGTGTTTCGAGCCGGCGAGGCCCATCACCCAATCGTAAAGTTTGCGCAGCATGGCCCCGTGCTAGAGGGCGCGAGGGCAAAGGCCAAGCGGATTTCGAACCGCCGCCCGCGCGGGACGTTCATTGGGTCGAGCGCGTTGCGCATATAGTTTCATATGATACTATTGTCGAAGCGATCCCACCGATCGGAAAGGCTCCGCAGATGAACGCCCCCACCATCAACCAAGACCTGTTCGACAACCCCCTCGGCACCGACGGGTTCGAGTTCGTCGAGTTCACCTCGCCCGATCCTGAGACCCTGAAGACCCTGTGGGAGCTGATGGGCTTCACGGCGGTGGCCAAGCATCGCTCCAAAAACGTGCTGCGTTTCCGCCAGGGCGACATCAACTTCATCCTCAACATGGAGCCGGTGGGCCAGCCCGCCGAGTTTCAGGCCGCCCACGGCCCGTCCGCCAACGCCATGGCCTTCCGGGTGCGCGACGCCGCCAAGGCCTTCAAGCTGGCCGTCGAGCGCGGCGCCAAGCCGGTGCAGGGCCTGGTCGGCCCGATGGAGCTGAACATCCCGGCGATCGAGGGCATCGGCGGCACCAACCTGTATCTGGTCGACCGCTACGGCGCGCACGAGATCTACGACGTCGACTTCCTGCCCATCGAGGGCGCCGAGGAGAAGATGGCGGCCAACGGGGTCGGCCTGACCTACCTCGACCACCTGACCCACAACGTGTTCCGCGGCAACATGGCCAAGTGGGCCGACTTCTACGAGCAGGTCTTCAATTTCCGCCAGATCCGCTACTTCGACATCGAGGGCAAGGTCACCGGCCTGTTCTCCAAGGCGATGACCAGCCCGGACGGCAAGATCCGCATCCCGCTGAACGAGAGCCAGGACGAGCAGAGCCAGATCGAGGAGTTCCTGCGCGACTACAAGGGCGAGGGCATCCAGCACCTGGCCTTCGGCACCGACGACATCTTCCACACCGTCGAGACCCTGCGCGAGCGCGGCGTCAAATTCCAGCAAACCCCGGACAGCTACTACGAACTGCTCGACGCCCGGGTGCCGGGCCATGGCGAGAACGTCCAGCGCCTGCAGGCCGACAACATCCTCCTCGACGGCGCCCCGACCGAGGGCCAGGGCCTGCTGCTGCAGATCTTCACCGAGAACATGATCGGCCCGATCTTCTTCGAACTGATCCAGCGCAAGGGCAACGAGGGCTTCGGCGAGGGCAACTTCAAGGCCCTGTTCGAG
>SDZP01000069.1 GCA_004144935.1 Caulobacteraceae bacterium
CTGCGGCTCGGCGTGGACGGTCAGCAGGTCGCAGGCTCCGCTGGCGACGATGGCCGCCGTGGCCTTCTCCACAGTCGCCCCGATGTCGTGCAGCTTCCAGTCGAGGAAGACCGAACGGCCGCGCGCCTTAAGGTCGCGCGCCATCTCCATGCCGCCGCTGGCCAGCAGCTGCAGGCCGACCTTGTAGAAGGACACGCTGTCGCCCAGCGTCTCAACCAGATCCTCGGCGTCGGCGCGGGTCGGCAAGTCGAGAGCGACGATCAGACGGGGATCAAAAGTCATGACTAGCTCCTGGCGCGGCGAAACAGCGTTCGGCGCGCGAATCTTCGAGTTTTGGGCTAGAGAGGCTGAATGAGCGCCACGGACCTCTTCGTCAACTTCTTCGTCGCCCTGTTCGCCCTGATCGATCCGATCGGCAACGTGCCCGTGTTCGCGGCGGCGACGGCGGGGGCGCTGGCGGCCGGGCGACGGATGGTGGCGCTGTATATCTGCGTCTTCGCCTTCCTGTTCCTGGCCTTCTTCTACTTCACCGGCCTGACCCTGCTGGAGTTCTTCGGCATCTCCCTGGCCGCCTTCCGTATCGCCGGCGGGGTGATCCTGTTCCTGCTCGGGCTCGACATGGCCCGCGACGACTTCACCGCCAAGTTCGCCGACGCCGCCGAGATCGGCGAGAAGGAAGGCGCCGCCGCCTACGCCCGCCGCCGGTTTGAACGGCTGGTGGTGCCCTTCGCCATGCCGCTGCTGATCGGCCCCGGGGCCATCTCGACGGTGGTCATCTACGCCAGCGAGGCCAAGGCGCTGGGCTGGGTCGGCGACGCGGCGGCGGTGGCGGCGCTGTTCGCGGTGTCGTTCGCCACCATGATCTGCTTCTGGCTGACCCCGATCATCAGCAAGGCGCTGGGCCGCATCGGCATGACCATCATCGTGCGGGTGCTGGGCCTGATCCTCTGCGCGATGGCGGTGCAGTTCATCATCGTCGGGGTGTCCGACACCACCAAGGGGCTGATCACCCCGGCGGCGGCGGCGCCATACGCCGCGGATCGCTAGACACCCGCCGCGAGCGCGAAGCCTAGGCCCGTGTGTTGCGGAACCGGCCGCCCTGGCTGGCCAGCAGGGCCAGCATCCATTCGTCGGGGATCAGCTTGGTCAGGGCGGCGATGGCCTTGTTCGGAGCCCCCGGCACGCAGACCGGCCGGTTGGCCTCCGCCGCCTCATAGCCGTTGGCGGCCACCTCGTCGGCCCCCAGCCACAGCCAGTCTGGGGTAGCACTCGAGACCAGGTCGCGGGTGCCGTTGACGTCGTGGAATTCGCTGTAGGTGAAGCCGGGGCACAGGGCCGTGACATGGACGCCGGTGTTCTCGGTCTCCAGGTGCAGGCTCTGGCTGAAGCGGACCAGATAGCTCTTGGAGGCCGCGTACAGGGTATGGCCCGCCGCGCCCGGCATCAGGCCGGCCAGGGAGGCGACGTTGACGATGCGGCCGAACCTGCGGTCGATCATCCCCGGCAGGACCCGGTGGGCGAGCTCGGACGGCGCGGTGACCATCACCTGAATGAAGTCCTTCTGCGCCTCCCACTTGCTGTCGGCATAGACGCCGGGCAGGCCGTAGCCGGCGTTGTTGACCAGGGCGTCGACATCGCGACCGTGGGCGGCCAGCTGGGACAGGATGGCGTCGCAGGCCCCCGGATCGGTCAGGTCGGCGGTTATGGTCAGGGTCTCGACACCCGAACGCAGGGAAATCTCCTCGGCCAGCACGGTCAGCTTGTCGGCCCGGCGCGCGGTAAGGGCCACGTCGTAGCCATGGGCGGCGTAGATGCGGGCGAAGGCGGCGCCGATGCCGGCGGAGGCGCCGGTGATCAGGGCGAGGCGGCGGGCCATGCGGCTTTGAATTCCCGAGCGAGCGTTAAGGGGAAACTGACCTGCGCCGGGCTCCGGTTCAAGCGGCGCTGGCGCTCTTCGCCGGTTCGGCCAGCAGATCGAGCACGGTGATCCGGCTCAGCCGCTCGGAGGCGGCGCTGTCGGCCGCGCGAATGGCGGCGCTGACCGCGTCGGGGATACGCTCCCCCACCGGGCAGCCCTTCACCCCGGCCGGGGCGACGCCCAGGTGGGTGCAGCCGTCCACCGCCCGCAGCACGTCGTCGAGGGTGATGGTCGCGGGATCCCGCGTCAGCCAGGCCCCGCCGCCGGCCCCCATGCGGGTGGCGATCAGGCCGGCCCGGGCCAGCATGGCGGTCACCCGCCGCACCACCACCGGATTGGTCGGCATCGAGGCGGCCAGCTCGGCAGAGGAGACGGCGCGCGCCGGCGCATCCGCCGCCTTGTGGGCGAGATAGGCCAGCGCATGCGCGGCAACGGGAAATTTCTGGCTGTCGGACATCGTGGGTTGGTGAAAAGGTAGGCGCCCGAGGGGTTCCGCACAATGGGCGGTGCGAATCACTGTGGAAACCCGCGGGCGATTGAAGCGCTTGTGGAAAGGGTGTATCGCGCCCGCCGCGCCGTCGTGGCGCTCTCCGAGAGGCCGGTTCATGGCCGCTGGACTTTAGACCGCATGGCCGCAGAGCCCGCCGACGCGTCCCCCGTGGCCGCCGCCTCGTCTTCCGAGGCCACAGGAACCAGCGACACCCACGGCGGCGGGGGCGCCAGTGGTCACAGCCACGGCGGTTTCTGGATGCTGGCCGTCGGCGCCATCGGCGTCGTCTTCGGCGACATCGGCACCAGCCCGCTCTATGCGATGCGCGAGGCGCTGCACCACACCCGCAGCACGGTGGGCAGCGAGCTGGCGGTGCTGGGGGTCGTGTCCCTGGTCATCTGGGCCCTGATCCTCATCGTCACCCTGAAATACGTTGTCCTGCTGATGCGGGCCGACAACAAGGGCGAGGGCGGAACCCTGGCGCTGATGGCGCTGGCTCGCCGGACCCTGGCCAAACCGAACGGCAAGCGCTCGGCCACCGTCTTTTTCCTCGGCGTCATCGGCGCGGCCCTGTTCTACGGCGACGGCATCATCACCCCGGCGGTGTCGGTGCTGTCGGCGGCCGAGGGCCTGAAGGACGCCCCCGGCATGGCCGGCAAGGTCGACAGCTGGATCCTGCCGATCTCGGCCGGCATCCTCATCGCCCTCTTCCTGGTGCAGTCGCGCGGCACCCACCGCATGGCCACCTTCTTTGGCCCGCTGACCACCGTCTGGTTCCTGGTGCTGGGCGGCCTTGGCCTGTTCCACCTGGCCGACGACCTCTCCATCTTCCGCGCCGTCAGCCCCCACTACGGCATCCTGTTCCTGATCCAGAACGGCTTCCTGGGCTTCGTCATCCTCGGCAGCGTCTTCCTGGCCGTCACCGGGGCCGAGGCGCTCTATTCGGACATGGGCCATTTCGGCAAGGCGCCCATCCGGGCCGGCTGGATCTTCCTGGTCTTCCCCTGCCTGCTGCTAAACTACCTGGGCCAGGGCGCCCTGATCCTCGCCCACCCCGAGGCGCGGGCCAATCCGTTCTGGGAGATGATCCCGCAGGTGATCTACTGGCCGGTCCTGGTGCTGGCGACGCTGGCGACCATCATCGCCAGCCAGGCGGTGATCACCGGCGCCTTCTCGGTGACCCAGCAGGCGGTTTCGCTCGGCCTGCTGCCGCGCATCGACATCCGCCGCACCAGCGAGACCCAGGCCGGCCAGATCTATGTGCCGCAGGTCAACACCATGCTGATGATCGGCGTCCTGGTCCTGCTGTTCACCTTCAAGACCTCGTCCAACCTGGCGGCCGCCTACGGCATCGCGGTGACCGGCTCGATGTTCGTCGACACCCTGCTGGCCTTCGTCATCATCCGCTTCCTGTGGAAGTGGAGCTGGCCCGCCACCCTGGCGGTGCTGGTGCCGCTGCTGATCCTCGACCTGACCTTCATCTCGTCCAACCTGCTGAAGATCCCGCAGGGCGCCTGGATGCCGCTGGTCTTCGGCGCGATCCTCGTGCTGATCATGTGGACCTGGACCCGCGGCGGCCAGATCCTCACCGAGAAGACCCGGCGCGATTCGGTGCCGCTCACCGACCTGATCGGCATCCTGGAGGCCCGCGCGCCGCACCGTGCGCCCGGCACGGCCATCTTCCTGACCAGTGACCCGGACGTCACGCCGGTGGCCCTGATGCACAACCTCAAGCACAACAAGGTGCTGCACGAGAAGAACATCATCGCCACGGTTCGCACCGCCGAAACGCCACGCGTGCGCGACGAGGACCGGGTCAAGATCGAGAAGGTCAACGACGACTTCAAGAAGCTGATCATCACCTACGGCTTCATGGAATCGCCCAACGTGCCCAAAGCCCTGGCCCTTTGCCGCAAGCAGGGGCTGAAGTTCGACATCATGGCCACCAGCGTCTTCCTGGGTCGCCGCTCGATCGTTCCCAGCGCCAACAGCGGCATGCCGTTGTGGCAAGATAAGTTGTTCATCTTCCTGATGAAGAACTCGGCCAACCCGACCGACTTCTTCAAGATCCCGCCCGGCCGCGTGGTCGAGCTCGGCGCCCAGGTCACCGTATGATTCAGGGCATCAGCATCGCAGGCGATGTCTTCTGGATCCTCGCCCTGGCCATCATGACCTCGATGTCCTGGGCGACCCACAGACGCATCCCCGCCGATCTGTCTGTGCCAGTCGCCTGGCGGGACGGCGCCGTTACCCTGCGGGCGCCCAGATGGGCCGCCCTCTGGCTGATCCCGGCGCTGGCCTTCGCTGTCGGCGCCTGGCTGAAGATCGAGAGCCGGGGCGTGGACCTGACCCTCAACGGCGCCCTGATCTGGCTGGGCGTCCGGGTGACCATCGCGCCTCTGTTCGCCGTCCTGCACCTGACGCAGCTCCGCAGAGGACTCGAGACCCTGGACCGCGAGGGGCGGCTGTAGCCCCTTTACTCCGATCGTCCCGACTTTCGTCGGGATGATCGCATCAAGTGGAGTTCAGACCACCCCTGGCTTGACCATCGGCTGGCTCAAGGTCGCCGGCCGGCCCATGGCCAGCAGGGCGTTGGCTACCGCCGGGCCGATGACCGGCGTCCCCGGCTCCCCGGCCCCGGAGGGCGCATTGCCGCTGGGCATAATGTGGGTCTCGACGGTCGGCGATTCGTTCATCCGCAGCACGCGATAGGTGTCGAAGTTGCTCTCCTGGACGTGGCCGTCCTTGAGCGTGACCTGGCCGTAGAGCGCCGCCGACAGGCCGTAGCAGGTGCCGCCCTCCATCTGGCTGGCGATCTGGTCCTTGGCGATGGCGACGCCGCAGTCGATGGCGGTGATCACCCGCCCGACCTTCGGCTCCAGCCCGCCCGGCGCCATCTTCACCTCGGCGATCTGGGCGACCACCGAGCCGAAGCTCTCATGCACCGCGATGCCTCGGGTGTAGCCCTCGGCGGCCGTCGGCCCGGCCTTCTCCAGCGCCAGCTCCATGACCGCCAGGTGCCGCTTGGCGCCGGCCTTCTGGTACAGGGTGCGCCGGTACTCGATCGGGTCCTTGCCGGCCTTGCGGGCCAGCTGGTCGATAGTGTGCTCCATCACATAGGCGGTGTGGGTCGCCCCCACCGAGCGCCACCACAGCACCGGCACGCCGATGTCGGGCATGTGGGCCTTGGCGTCGACGATCGGCGTGGCCTTCAGATAGGGCGAGCCCATCGTGCCCTCGACGGCGGTCTGGTCGATGCCCTTGGGGGCCATCGGCGAGCCCTTCATCAGTGACTGGGTGACGATCCGGTGCGTCCAGACGGCCGGATAGCCGTCCTTGTCCAGCCGCACCTTGACCGCATGGTGGGCGATGGGCCGGAAATAGCCGGCCCGCATGTCGTCCTCGCGGGTCCAGATCAGCTTCACAGGCACGCCCTTGCCGACCTTCTTGGCGATATGGACGCACTCGACCACGTAGTCGGACTGGAAGTTGGCGCGGCGGCCGAAACTGCCTCCCGCGAACAGGGTCTCGATCTCGATGGCGCCGGGCAGGTTGCCGACGATCCGCGCGGTGTTCAGCTGGTCCAGGGTCGGGAACTGGCAGCCGAAGCTCAGCTTGACGCTGTTGCCCTTGACCCGCGCCACGCAGTCGAGCGGCTCCATCGAGGCGTGCGACAGGAAGGGGAAGTCGTAGGTCGCCTCGAACAGCTCGCCATCGGTGACCGAGGCCGGATCGCCCTTGCTGTCGAAGGCTTCCCATTTCAGGTCGGCCGGGCCTTGGCCGGCGGCGAACTTGCGGTAGTCGGCCAGCAGGACGTCGGTGCCCCGCGTCTCGGCCTTCTCCTCGTCCCACTCGACGCTCAGGGCGTCGCGGCCCTGTTTCGCCGACCAGGTGTCATTGGCGACCACGGCGACGCCGGTGGGAATCTTGAACACATCGACCACGCCCGGCACCTTGCGGGCGGCCGCGTCGTCAAAGCTCTTCAGCTTGCCGCCGAAGCGTGGGGCATGCGCCACCATGGCGACCAGCAGCCCCTCTTCCTGAACGTCGATGGTGAACTTGGCCGTGCCGTTGGTCTTGGCGACGCTGTCCTTGCGACGCACCCGGTCGCTGCCGATCAGGGTGAAGGTCTTGGGGTCCTTCAGGGTCGGGTTTTCCGGCGGCGTCACCTTGGCGGCGTCCTTCAGCAGGTCGCCGAAGGCGGCCGACTTGCCGGACTTGGCGTGGCTGACGATGCTGTCCTTGACAGTGATCTCGGCGGCGTTGACCTGCCAGAGATTGGCGGCAGCCTGCACGAACATGGCCCGCGCCGCCGCTCCCGCCTTGCGCAGCTGGTCCCAGCTGTTGGCGATGGCGGTCGAGCCGCCGGTGCCCTGCACGCCCATCAAGGTGTTGGCGTAGAGCTTGGTGTTGGCGGGCGCCTGCTCGATCTTCACCCGGTTCCAGTCGGCGTCCAGTTCCTCGGCGACGATGGCCGACAGGCCGGTGTGGCTGCCCTGGCCCATCTCGATATGCTTGGAGACGACGGTGATCGCGCCGTCGGCCTCGATCTTCAGGAAGGCGCCGAATTCGCCGGCCTTGACCGGGCTGCCGGCGCTCATGGCGTCGGCCATCGAACAGCCGACCAGCAGGGCGCCGCTGGCGGCGACGCCGGTGACGATCACTTCACGGCGGCTGACGCCCTTGCGGACGACGTCCGCGGCGCCGGCGGCCAGGTCGCGCAGATAACGGCTCATCGGGCGGCTCCCGGGCTGGCGGTGGCGACAGCCGGGGCGGCTTCGGCCGTTTTGGGCAGGGCGGCGCCGATGCCGGCGGCCTCCTTGATGGCGGCGCGGATGCGCTGGTAGGTGCCGCAGCGACAGATGTTGCCGCTCATCGCGGCATCGATCTCCTCGTCGGTCGGCGAGGGCTTCTCGGCCAGCAGGGCCGAGGCGCTCATGATCTGGCCCGACTGGCAGTAGCCGCATTGCGGCACATCCAGTTTGGCCCAGGCCTGCTGGGCCGGATGGCTGCCGCCCAGGCCCTCGATGGTGGTGACCTTCATGCCGGCCACCGCCGAGATCGGCGTGACGCAGCTACGGGTCGCTTGGCCGTCGATATGCACCGTGCAGGCCCCGCACTGGGCGACCCCGCAGCCGAACTTGGTGCCGGTCAGGCCCAGCTCGTCGCGCACCACCCACAGCAAGGGCGTGTCGTCGGCCGCCTTCACGGTCACGGGCTTGCCGTTGATTTCCAGATTGACCGCCAACGGTTCCTCCTCCGATGCAAGATCGAGGGTATCTTAACGCTGTTCACCGTTTTCCGCGCTAGCGAATTCTTGGCCTACGCCAGCGAAATCTTGCGCCGGAACGCCGACAGGAGGATGACGTCCCAATGCCTCTCCTGCTCCCCGCCGGCGCCACCCTGGTCGCCGCCACCCACAACCCCGGCAAGGCCCGGGAACTGGCCGCCCTGCTGGAAGGCCGCTTCACCGTCCTGACGGCCGGCGAGCTGAACATTCCCGAGCCGGACGAGACCGAGACGACCTTCGTCGGCAACGCCCTGCTCAAGGCCCGCCACGCCGCCGAGATCTCCGGCCGTATCGCCCTGGCCGACGACAGCGGACTGTCGGTGACGGCCCTGGATGGTTCTCCAGGCATCTTTTCCGCCCGTTGGGCCGGACCCGGCAAGGATTTCGCCGTGGCCATGGGCAAGGTCGAGGAACGGCTGGAAGAGATCGGCACCGACGATTTCTCGGCCTGGTTCACCTGCGCCCTCGCCGTCGCCTGGCCGGACGGCCCGGCCGTGGTCGTGCAGGGCGAGGTGCATGGATCGCTGGTCTTCCCGGGCCGGGGCGACAAGGGCTTCGGCTACGATCCGATCTTCGTGCCCACCGGCGGCTCGCAAACCTTCGGCGAGATGGAGACCGAGGCGAAGGAAGCCATCAGCCACCGCACCATCGCCTTCGCCAAGCTGAAGTCCGCCCTGTTCGAATGAGCCCCACGGCCGACCTGGGCGTCTATATCCACTGGCCCTACTGCGCCCGCATCTGCCCCTACTGCGACTTCAACGTCGTGCGCGACCGGGGCCGGACTCAGGAACAGGCCGACCTCGCCGCCGCCATCCTCGCCGACCTGGAGGCTCAGCGGGCCCTCACCGGCCCGCGCCGGCTGGTGTCGATCTTCTTCGGCGGCGGCACCCCTTCGCTGATGGACCCCCAGGCGGCCGCCGACATGATCGCCGCCGCCCGCCGGCTGTGGGACGCCGCGCCCGACCTCGAGATCAGCCTGGAGGCCAACCCCACCGACGCCGAGACCGGCCGCTTCGCCGCCCTGGCGGACGCCGGGGTCAATCGCCTGTCGCTGGGCGTCCAGGCCCTCGACGACGCCTCGCTGGCCTTCCTCGGCCGCAACCACGACGCCGGCGCCGCCCGCCGCGCCGCGACCGAGGCGGCCCGCCTCTTCCCCCGCCTGTCGCTGGACCTGATCTACGCCCGACCCGGCCAGACCCCGGACGCCTGGGCCGAGGAGCTGCGCACAGCCATCGGCTGGGGGGCCGAACACCTCTCGCCCTACCAGCTGACCATCGAGTCCGGCACCGCCTTCGACCGGGCGGTCCGGCGGGGCGCCTTCAGGCCGGCCGACGAGGTCCTTGGGGCGGCGCTCTACGACACCACCCAGTCCGTTCTGGAGGCCCAGGGCTTCGACGCCTACGAGGTCTCCAACCACGCAAAGGGCCCCGCCGCCCGATCGCGCCACAACCTGGTCTACTGGTCCGGCCAGGACTATGTCGGCGTCGGCCCCGGCGCCCACGGACGCCTGACCCTGGACGGCCGCCGCACTGCCACCGGCGCCCACCGGGCCATCGGCGCCTACATCGCCGCGGTGCGTGACACCGGCCTGGGGTTTGCCGAGCGAGAGGCGCTGTCGCCGGTCGAGGCGGCCGAGGAAAGGCTGCTGATGGGTCTGCGCATTGACGCCGGCGTCGGCTTCGACGAACTCGCCCCGCTCGGCCTCACCGCCGGCCACCCCGAAGTCGTCGCCCTGGCGGCGGACGGCCTGCTGCGCCCCGACCATCAGCGCCTTCGCGCCACCCGGCGCGGGCGCCTCGTCCTGGACTGGATCACCGGCCAGCTGGCCACCGCCGCAAACCCTGCTTGAGCCTGGGCCTTTCGCGTTGTATCCCCGCCGGCGAAACGCGATTTCTCAGGAACCGACCATGGCTGACGACTACCACCGCGGCGAGATGGACATCCACGAGCAGGTGTCGACCTACCACGCCGTCATGGGCATGACGAAGTGGGGCAGCCTGGCCCTCGCCGTCGCCATCCTGGCCCTGGTCCTGTGGTTCTGCACCCCGGCCGGCTTCATCGGCGGCCTGGTCCCGGCCCTGGTTCTGCTGGTGGTCGGCATCGTCTTGCTGCGCGACAAGAAGGGCGGCGGCCACTAGGCCAACCCGCCTGTCGAAGATCTTCCACGCCGGCGGCCCCCTGGATCGCCGGCGTTGTCGTGCCTGGTTTACGTTGCGTCGCGGAATAACGTTTCGCAGCGCACCATCCACGGGCTCGACAACGGGCAAGTTTCTCCCCTAAACAGACGCCTACGGCGCGTTTGACGCCAAGCGTTAGGGGGAGGCGCCACATGGCCTTGATTGCTGTGACCAAGGAACGCCGCGCGGGTGAGACCCGCGTCGCCGCCACCCCGGAAACCGTCAAGAAACTGATCGCCGCCGGCTGGACCGTCACGGTCGAGGCCGGGGCCGGCGCCGGCTCGTCCTACATCGACGCCGACTACCAGGCGGCGGGCGCCAGGCTCGAAACCACCCTCCAGGGGGCCCTCAAGGACGCCGACGTCCTGTTCAAGGTGCGCGGTCCCGAGGCTGAGGAGATCGCGGCCCTGAAGAGCGGCGCCACCGTCATAGCCACCCTCAATCCGCACCAGGACAAGGACACGCTCAACGCCCTCGCCAAGGCCGGCGCATCGGCTTTCGCCATGGAGTTCGTGCCCCGCATCACCCGCGCCCAGGTCATGGACGTGCTGTCGTCGCAGGCCAACCTCGCCGGCTATCGCGCGGTGATCGAGGGGGCCGAGGCCTTCGGCAAGGCCCTGCCGATGATGATGACCGCCGCCGGCACCGTCGCCGCCGCCAAGGTCTTCATCATGGGGGTCGGGGTCGCCGGCCTGCAGGCCATCGCCACCGCCCGCCGCCTGGGCGCCGTGGTCACCGCCACCGACGTGCGGCCCGCCACCAAGGAACAGGTCGAGAGCCTGGGCGCCAAATTCCTCGCCGTCGAGGACGAGGAGTTCAAGAACGCCCAGACCGCCGGCGGCTACGCCAAGGAGATGAGCCCCGAGTACCAGGCCAAGCAGGCCGAACTGCTCAGCGGTCACCTGGCCAAGCAGGACATCGTCATCACCACCGCCCTGATTCCCGGCCGCCCGGCCCCGCGCCTGGTGACGGCCGCCCAGGTCGCCTCGATGAAGCCCGGCAGCGTCATCGTCGACCTCGCCGTCGAACAGGGCGGCAACGTCGAGGGCGCCAGGCTGGGCGAAACCGCCATCACCGCCAACGGGGTGAAGATCCTCGGCGCCGCCAACCTTCCCGGCCGCATCGCCACCGACGCCTCGGCCCTGTACGCCCGCAACCTGATGGCCTTCGCCGGCCTGCTGCTCGACAAGGACGGCGCCCTGAACCCCGACTACGAGGACGAGATCCTGAAAGCCGCCCTGGTCACCAAGGGCGGCGCGATCGTCCATCCCCAGCTGGCCGGATGACCGCCCGCCTCGCCCTCGCTCTGGTCGCCATCGCGGCGCTCGCCACGCCGGCGTCCGCCGCGCTTGTGCCCCGCGCCGAACAGGGCTCCGTGCCGTTCATGGTCGGCGCGCCCGAGGGTCTGGCCGCGCCGGTCGTCGTGCGGGCGGACGAGGTCGCCTGGCGGGAGACCTACCGGCCATTCATGAACGTGCGCCTGCTGGACGAGGTCCCGGCCCGCAAACGGCCGAGCACCAAGGCGGTCGCCGCCGGAACGGTGCTGTACGGCTATCGGCTGAGCGGCGGCTATGCCTACTGTCCGCCGACCAACTACCGCGCCGGCGTGCGCGAGGTGCAGTGCCTGCGCGACTTCAACGACGATGGCCGCTTCGACGGCGTCTACGTCACCGACGCCCGGACCATGAAGTCACGGACCATCGCCGCCTTCCTGCACGAGCTGACCTCCACCCGCCTGCAGCGTTACGAGGCGATCGACGTCGCCCAGGCCGCGCCCATACCGGCGGCCGTCATCTTCAAGGGCGTCAGCAAGGGCCAGGCCATGTTCGTCATTCGGGTCGAGGACGACCAGCTCGACAGCACCCACGGCTGCCTGCTTGGCGCGGACAGTTGCGACCTCTGGGGCCTGAGCCTGAAAGTCACCTCCGAGGGAGAGGGCGTGCGCATCGAACTGCTTGGCGCCGACTCCGAACGGGGCGTGGAAGTCATCCTGACCGGCGGACCGGTCTGAACGCGATCTAAGGAAGAGACGAGAAGTCATGGAAGTCGATCCCACCATCTTCCGCCTGGCCATCTTCGTGCTGGCGATCTTCGTCGGCTACTACGTGGTCTGGAGCGTCACCCCGGCCCTGCACACGCCGCTGATGGCGGTGACCAACGCCATCTCCTCGGTGATCATCGTCGGCGCCCTGATCGCCGCCGCCGCCCACCCGGCCACCGGCCAGGCGATGACCGGCTCGGTCTGGATATCCAAGGGCGCCGGCGCCGT
>SDZP01000070.1 GCA_004144935.1 Caulobacteraceae bacterium
TGCTTGAGCGTGCTGCCGAACGCTTCGCCCGTGAAGCCGCCGACATGGACGTGCGCGTCGAGGTCGCCTGCACCGAACAGGTGGGCATGATCCGCGGCGACGCCATGCGGCTGGGCCAGGCGCTCGACCATCTGCTGGAAAACGCCCTGCGCCAAAGTCCGAAGGGGGGCGTGGTCACCCTGGCCGCCCAGCGCGCGGCCAGCGAGATCACGCTGAAGGTCACCGATCGCGGCCGTGGCATCCCCTTCCACGTCCAGGCCCATATCTTCGACCGTTTCGTTGGCCGCGACCGCGGCGGGCCGGGCCTTGGCCTGGCGCTGGTCAAGTCGCTGGTCGAGCTGCACGGCGGCTGGGTGGCCCTGGAAAGCGAGCCGGGGGCCGGTGCGGTGTTCACCTGCCATCTCCCCGAGGCGGCGCAGATCGAGACCGGCCAGCGAGAGCTCGGCCTCTAGCTATTTACAAAACTAAGATATTACGCTCTTAATCCCAAATCGATGGGAGAAAGAGACATGGCCGCCAAGCTCGCCGCCGCCGACAAGGGTCGCTGGACGATCCAGCAGAACGCCGAGATCAACGTCACCCCGTTCGTGGACGTCATGCTGGTGCTGCTGATCATCTTCATGGTCGCCGCCCCTATGGCGACGGTGGCCATCGCCGTCGACATCCCCATCGCGGAGCCCAACCAGACGCCGCCGCCGCATCCGCCGATCGTGCTGTCGGTGCAGAAGTCCGGGGCGGTGTTCATCGGCGACCGGCCGACCAGCCTGCCGACCCTGGCCGCCGACCTGCCCGTGGTCATGCAAGAGATGGGCGTCAGCGGCCTGCCGCAGAACCAGCGCATCGTCCTGCGCGCCGACGCCGACGCGGTCTATGCGCAGTTCATGGATGTCACCAACGCCCTGCAGGACGGCGGCTACCACAGGATCGATCTGATGACGGAAGAGATCGAGTAGCGCCGGAAGACCTAGTGCTGGCTTTCCGGCATCCGCACGACCAGGCCGTCCAGGTCGTCGCTGACCTTGATCTGGCAGGAGAGGCGGCTGTTGTCCTCGACGTTTTCGGCGAAGTCGAGCATCGACTCTTCCATGGCCGACTTCTCGCCGGTCTTCCCCTGCCAGGCGGGGTCGACATAGACGTGACAGGTGGCGCAGGCGCAGGCCCCGCCGCAGTCGGCGTCGATGCCGGGGACGTTGTTCTTGATCGCCCCTTCCATGACGGACATGCCGTTCTTCACCTCGATGGTGTGTTCGGTGCCGTCGTGCTCGACGTAGGTGACCTTGGCCATACGCTCCCCTTGGACCTTCTTCTGGCGCGCTTTTAAGCTGCGACCTCTTTCATGGAAATCGTCGCGTCCGCAAGCTTATCAATGTTCACTCGCGTGCGGTTCTCGATCAATTTTCGCCCCATCATGAATTCCGGCGGGGCGTTGACCGCCTCGACCGAGCGCACGATGTCGCCCTGCAGGTGGAAGACGGCGAACTTGGCCGAGGCCGGATCGCCGCGCAGCAGGACGCGGTCGGTGTCGAAGGCGATGCCGGCGATCTGCAGCTTCAGGTCATACTGGTCCGACCAGAACCAGGGAACCTCCGGCGTCGGACCTGGCCGGCCGACGATGGCGCAGGCGACCTGCTTCGCCTGCTCCAGGGCATTGGGCACGCTCTCCAGGCGGAACATGCGGTCATAGTGCGGCAAGGGCCGGTGGGTGACGTCCCCGACCGCGAAGATGGCCGGATCGGCCGTGCGGGCCTCCAGGTCGACCACCACCCCGTTGACGCAGTCCAGGCCGGCCGCCTGGGCCATTTCGTCGTTAGGAATGGCCCCGATGCCGACGATGACCGCATCGCAGGGCAGAAGGCGTCCGTCCGACAGCCTCACGCCCGTGACCTTGCCGTCCGCCCCCTCGAAGGCCTCGACGCCGGCCGACAGCTCGAAGGTGACGCCCCGCGCCTGGTGATACTCGGTGAAGAAGGTCGATAGCGCCTCGCAGGCCACCCGGGCCAGCACCCGGGGCTCGCGCTCGAGGATGACGGCGTCCGCGCCCAGGGACCGGGCCGAGGCGGCGACTTCCAGCCCGACGTAGCCGCCGCCGACGATGGCCAGCCGCTTGCCGGGACCGAGCGTGCTTTTCAGCGTCTCGGCGTCCGCCGCCGTGCGCAGGGCCATGACGCCCTCCAGATCCGCTCCCGGGATGGGCAGCATCCGCGCCCGCGCCCCGCTGGCGATGACCAGATAGTCGTAGTCCAGGGTCGCGCCGTTCGAGAGGGTGACCTGTTTGGCGCCGCGATTGAGCGCCGTGGCGGTGGCGCCGAGGATCAGGCGGCAGTTGTTCTCTTCGTACCATTCGGCCGGTTTCAGGCTCAGAGACTCGGCGTCCGCCTCGCCCTTCAGCCAGGCCTTGCTCAGCGGCGGGCGTTGATAGGGGACCAGCGGCTCGTCGCCGACCAGCACGATCGGGCCGGTATGGCCGTACTGGCGCAGGAACGCCGCCGCCGAGCCGCCGGCATGGCCGGCGCCGATGATCACCACCGTGGAGTCCAGATCGGGGGCCTGAAGATCGGCCAAACGCGCATCCCCTTGTTTGTTGGCACGGAAAATGACGCCTGCGTCACCTTTGTGCAAGCGGCTTTGGCCCAAACCTAACCGGGATGGACCAGCCAGAACCACAGATAGAACAGCAGCCAGCCTGACGTGAAGCCAGCCAACAGGATTCTTCTGTCGACCCGGCCTCGGAGCAGCCGGCCGATCAGGGCGAACACCGCCGCCACCAACAGGAAGCGGGGAAGGCGCACCGGCAGGGCGGCCGGCGCGAAAGCCGCCAGCGGCGCGCCGGACCTGGGAGCCAGCACGGCGTAGACCTTGTAGGGCGTGCTGGTCAGAGGGCCCTTCATGGCGGCGACGAACCAGCCGTTCCTGTCGATGTCGGTTTGGGCATCCGCGATCATCGTCTCGGAAATGGCGGGCACGGCGGCGACGGCGCGGTGCGCGCTGGCCTGATCGCTGGCGCTCCACAGGAAGATGACAGCGCCGCCAATCGCTGCGCCAAGGGCGGCCAGCAGGCTGGCCCAAGCCCCGACCCTGAGCCCTTTGGTCATGGCCAGATAGCTGAGCAGAAGGTCGGGGACGACGAAGAACAGGGTCGCTTCGGCGACGCCCCAAACCACCGCGGCCAGGCTCCAACGGCGTTCCATCTATCCCCCTCCCGACAGGAGAGGTTTTCCCTAGACCACCCGCTCGGCCAGCATCTTCTTGATCTCGGCGATCGCCTTGGCCGGGTTCAGCCCCTTCGGGCAGACCTGGGCGCAGTTCATGATGGTGTGGCAGCGGTACAGCTTGAAGGGGTCTTCCAGGGCGTCCAGGCGGTCGCCGGTGGCCTCGTCGCGGCTGTCGATGATCCAGCGGTAGGCGTGCAGCAGGGTGGCCGGGCCGAGGTACTTCTCGCCATTCCACCAGTAGCTGGGGCAGCTGGTCGTGCAGCAGGCGCAGAGGATGCACTCGTACAGGCCGTCCAGCTTCTCGCGGTCGGCGGGGTCCTGACGCCACTCCTTCTGCGGCATCGGCGTCTCGGTCTGCAGCCAGGGCTCGATCGAGGCGTACTGGGCGTAGAACATGGTCAGGTCGGGGACCAGGTCCTTGACCACCGGCAGGCTGGGCAGCGGGGCGATGGTGATCTGGGCGCCGGGGACCTCTTCCCAGCCGTGGGTGCAGGCCAGGGTGTTGCGGCCACCGATGTTCATCGAGCAGGACCCGCAGACGCCTTCGCGGCAGGAGCGGCGGAAGGTCAGGGTCGGGTCGATGTTGTTCTTGATGTGGATCAGCACGTCGAGAAGCATCGGGCCGCAGGCGTCGACATCGACGTCATAGGTGTCCCAGCGCGGGTTCTCGAGACCCTCCGGATCGTACCGGTAGATCTTGAACGTCTTGGTCCGCTTGGCGCCCGCGGGGGCGGCGAAGTGGCGGCCCTTGCCGACGCGGCTGTTCTTGGGGAGCGTGAGCTGGACCATCAGGCGGGATCCTTGGGACAGGCGTAAGAGGTCATCAGCGGCCCTCCGCTCGGGTGCGGGGGAAGCTGGTCAGGCTGGGCAGGTCGTCCATCCAGCGCACGCGGCTGGCGGTATAGGTCTGGTCCTTCGGCGGGCAGGCGTCCGGATCGTCCAGGCTGCAGGTCGAGACATCCACCTCGCCGGCCCGCTTGGTGCTCTGGAACAGGATGTGCGTCCCGCATTGCGGGCAGAAGCTGCGCACCCCGTCCTCGGAGGACTCGAACTTCGTCGGCTTGCCTTCCGTGAACTTGAAGTCGCGCGGCCGCACGGTGAACCAGGCCACCGCCGGCGCGCCGGTCGTGCCCCGGCACATGGCGCAGTGGCAGAGCGACTCGTCGAACGGGGTCCCGGAGGCCTCGTAACGCAGATGGCCGCAGAAGCAGCCGCCGGTAAGGGCCATCAGTACACACGTGCTTTCGGGGGAATGTAGGCGATTTCGTTGGTCAGGGTGTAGCTGTGCACCGGGCGATAGTCGTAGCGCACCGTGCCGGTGGCGTCGTCGAACCAGGCCAGGGTGTGCTTCATCCAGTCGCCGTCGTTGCGGTCGGGATAGTCCTCGCGGGCGTGGGCCCCCCGGCTTTCGGGACGGTTCAGCGCCCCGCCGACGGTGACGGCGGCCTGGCCGACCAGGTTGTCGAACTCCAGCGTCTCCATCAGGTCGCTGTTCCAGATCAGGCCGCGGTCGCTGACCTTGATGTCGGCGCGGCCGGCGATGACCTTGGAAATCCGCTCGACGCCCGAGGCCATGGTCTCCCCGGTGCGGAAGACGGCGGCGTCCTCCTGCATGGCCTTCTGCATGTCCAGCCGCAGGGCCGCCGTCGGGGTCGAGCCGTTGGCGTTGCGGAATTTGTCGAGGCGGGCCAAGTGGCCGTCGGTGAAGCTGTCCTTCATCTCAGGCTGGGTGGCCCCGGCCTTGAGCGTGTCGGCGCAGCGCAGGCCGACGGCGCGGCCGAAGACCACGAGGTCGATGAGGCTGTTGGAGCCCAGGCGATTGGCGCCGTGCACCGAGACGCAGGCCGCCTCGCCGACGGCCATCAGGCCGGGCACCGGGGTGTCGGCGTTGCCGTCCTTCAGGGTCAGGACCTCGCCGTGGTAGTTCGTGGGGATGCCGCCCATGTTGTAGTGGACGGTCGGCAGCACCGGGATCGGCGCCTTGGTCACGTCGACGCCGGCGAACACCTTGGCGGTCTCGGAGATGCCGGGCAGGCGCTCGGCCAGGATGGCCGGGTCCAGGTGATCCAGGTGCAGGAAGATGTGGTCCTTGTTCGGCCCCACCCCGCGTCCTTCGCGGATCTCGATGGTCATCGCCCGGCTGACCATGTCGCGCGGGGCCAGGTCCTTCACGGTCGGCGCATAGCGCTCCATGAAGCGCTCGCCCTCGCTGTTGGTCAGGTAACCGCCCTCGCCGCGGGCCCCCTCGGTGATCAGGCAGCCGGCGCCGTAGATGCCGGTCGGGTGGAACTGCACGAACTCCATGTCCTGCAGGGGCAGGCCGGCGCGCAGCACCATGGCGTTGCCGTCGCCGGTGCAGGTGTGGGCGCTGGTGGCGCTGAAATAGGCGCGGCCGTAGCCGCCGGTGGCCAGGATCACCTTCTGGGCCTGGAACCGGTGCAGGGTGCCGTCGTCCAGCTTCCAGGCGGTGACGCCACGGCAGACGCCTTCGTCCATGATCAGGTCGAGGGCGAAGTACTCGATGAAGAACTCGACGTTCTTGCGCAGCGCCTGGCCGTACATGGTGTGCAGCATGGCGTGGCCGGTGCGGTCGGCGGCGGCGCATGTCCGCTGGATCGGGGCCTCGCCGTAGTTCTTGGTCATGCCGCCGAAGGCGCGCTGGTAGATCTTGCCCTCTTCGGTGCGGCTGAAGGGGACGCCCCAGTGCTCCAGCTCGTAGACGGCGGCCGGGGCGTTGCGGGTGAGGTACTCGATGGCGTCCTGGTCGCCCAGCCAGTCCGACCCCTTGACGGTGTCGTACATGTGCCAGCGCCAGTTATCCTCGCCCATGTTGCCGAGCGAGGCGGAGATGCCGCCCTGGGCCGCGACGGTGTGCGACCGGGTCGGGAACACCTTGGTGACGCAGGCGGTCTTGAGACCGGCCTCGGCGCAGCCCAGCGCCGCGCGCAGGCCGGACCCGCCGGCTCCGACGACGACGACGTCATAGCTGTGGTCGATGAAGTTGTAGGTCGCCATCAGAGGGCTCCTCCGAACGCGATCTTGAGAATGGAGAAGACGGCCAGACCGCCGGCCAGGACGCAGACGAACAGATTGGCCAGCAGGGCCGCGGAGCGGGCCCCGATAGTTTCCAGATAGTCCTCGATGACGACCCGCAGGCCGTCATGCATGTGCCAGACGCCGATCACGAAGGTCAGCACCAGCAGCAGGGCGTTGAGCGGCCGGGCGATCCACAGGATGGCGAGATCGCGGCCGAGCGGGGCGATCTGGATGGCGGCGTAGACCGCCCACAGGGTCAGGGGCACGAGGGCGACCGAGGTCACCCGCTCGGAGACCCAGTGGCCGGCCCCGTGATGGGCGGCGCCATGGCCGCGGGCGCGGGAGAGGGGCGTGCGGTACTTGCCGGCCATCAGAGGGCTCCCGTCATGGCGGCGATGACCCAGACGGCGATCGAGGCGACGACGCCGAAGATGATCACCGCCCAGCTGCTGGCGTCGGAGGTCTTGATCTCGAAGCCCTTGCCCGTGTCCCAGACCAGGTGCCGGATGCCGCAGGCCAGGTGGTAGAAGGCCGCGACCGTGATCAGGAACAGGACCAGCCGCCCGATGGCGCTGCCCATGACGCCCATGAAGGTCGCATAGGCCTCCGGTCCCGCCGCCAGGGAGACGGCCCAGGCCGCGCCGATAAGGAAGGCGCCGTACAGGCCCACCCCGGTCACGCGATTGAGGATCGAGGTCAGCATGGTCACATGCCAGCGCCACACCTGCAGGTGCGGCGACCGCGGACGTTCGCGAACGCCCTTGTTGGCTTCAGTCATGGGGATTCCGGAGTGGCGGGTCTTGGGGACACGCAGGTTCGTTTAATCCCCAAGGCGCGGGTGTCAACGGCGGTGCGGTAGTTGCGAGGCGGTCGCGGGAAGCCTGTCGTAGGGGGAATCGGAGCTTGCGACGTATTTCCGGCCGTCGGCCCGGTTCAGGCGGGGGCGTCCGACGGCGCGGTTCGAAAATTAGGCTCTAAAAATTACACTGCCGCTGCCCCAGGGTCCGTGGCATTGGGCATGCCATTCCGGCTTGAGGCCGTTCCGGGGGGAGCGGCGCGAGACGCGGGGGGATGTGGCGGATCGGGGCGACCCCGGTCCGCCCTTTTCGTCCCGGCCCAGGCCTAGTCGCGATCCTGCTCCAGCCAGTCGGCCGACTGCATCTCTTCCAGCCGGGAGACGGTGCGCTCGAACTCGAAGGCTCCCTCGCCCTCGGGATAGAGCGCGCGGGGCGCGACCTCGGCCAGGGTCACCAGCCGCACCCTGGCCTCGTAGAGGGCGTCGACCAGGGTGTTGAACCGCCGGGCGGCCGAGCGTTTGGTCGGAGTCAGGCGCGGCACATCTTCCAGGAAGAGGGTGTGGAAACGACCGGCGATCGCCAGGTAGTCGTTGGGCCCCAGGGCCGTGTCGCAGAGGCTGGCGAAACTGGCCCGCACCATGCCGCCGCTGGCCCGCGGCAGGTGCAGCTTGCGGCCCAGCACCTCCAGCGTCGCCCCGGTCTCCGGCCGGCCGCCCAGCATGTCGGCCCACAGGGCGTCGAAGCTTCGCTCGTTGTCCAGGTCCAACGGCGAGAGCCAGACGCGGGCGCTTCTGAGCCGGTCGAGGCGGAAGTCCGTCGGGCCCTTCACCCCGACCACATCCATGCGGCTTTTCAGCATGTCGATGAAGG
This sequence comes from Caulobacteraceae bacterium, assembly GCA_004144935.1. Classification (GTDB taxonomy): domain Bacteria; phylum Pseudomonadota; class Alphaproteobacteria; order Caulobacterales; family Caulobacteraceae; genus Caulobacter. The sequence goes on from SDZP01000070.1 coordinate 7,916, forward strand.
GCAGGAAGAGCTGGCGGTTCAGGCCGTCCTTGTAGAGGTCGTCCGGCGGCCGGTTGGAGGTGGCGACCAGGGTCACGCCCAGCTCGAAAAGCGCCTCGAACAGCCGCCCCAGGATCATGGCGTCGGCGATGTCGGTGACCTGCAGCTCGTCGAAGCACAGCAGCCGCGCCTGGCCGGCGATGAGCTCGGCGGTCGGCGCGATCGGATCGTCGCCCCGGCTCTGGCCGAAGCGGGCCTTGCGGGCGGCGGCGTCGCCCTTGCGCCAGGCGTCGATATGCCCGTGCACCTCGCCCATGAAGCCGTGGAAATGGGTGCGCCGCTTGCGGGCGACCGGGGCGCTGTCGAAGAACAGGTCCATCAGCATCGACTTGCCGCGCCCGACCGGGCCCCAGAGGTAGATGCCCTTCTGCGACTTGGGCTTGCGGCCGAACAGCGAGAAGCCCGGTTCCCCGGCGCTGTCGAGGTCGGCTTCCAGCCGGGCCAGCGTCTCCACGGCCCGCTCCTGCGCCGCGTCCGGCTGGATGTCGCCCGCCTTCAGGCGGTCGCGATAGGCGGTACGGACGGAGGACGGCATCGGTTTCCGGTTAGCGCGGCTCCCGCGCCGCGACAATGATTGATCGGAACGGCCCGGGCCGCCGGTCCGTTGCTCCTGGCGAAAAGGAGTTCCCCATGGCCGAAGCCGACAACACCCCCGAAGACACCACCTTCCACACCAGCACCCCGGAAGCCAACCGCGCCGCCCACGCGGGCCAGGGCGTCGGCGCGCGGGAGCTGGGCGCGATGAAGGATCCGGGCGAAGACCTCCCGGTGATCGCCGACGATGAAGCCGAAGACGCGCAAGAGGCGCCCGACCAGGACTGACCGGGCAGACGTCCTCCCCTCGCCAGCGAGGGGAGGACTGTCAGTTCTTCGCGCCCAGATCGGCCCGGACGAACCGGTAGGTCCTCGGGTCCTCACAGGCGCAGGCCTTCATCTCGCCGTCCTTGGTCCACCAGATCAGGGTCGGATATTTCACCCCCTCCTCGCCGACCTTGACGCCGTTCTTGGCCAGCAGCGGCTTCAGGTCCGCCGCCGCCCTGCGGCCTGCCTCGACCACCGCCGTGCGCGCCATGTCGCCGTCGGCGGGATGCAGGCCGGGCGCGGTCCAGGCCTCCGGAGCCGCCGCGTTCCACTGCTCCCACAGCGGCCAGCTGCGGTTGATCCACAACTCGGCGACCGTCGTCCGCTCCGCGGCCGTCGATTTCTGCACCCCGGCGACGTCGGCCCGGGCGATGGCGATCACCCGGGTGTCGACCCCGGCCGCCTGCAGCTTGGGCAGTTCCTCGGCGGCATAGCGGATGCAGTCGGGGCAAGACCTGAACACCACGACATAGGCCTTCGGCCCGCCCAGACCCGGCGAGACATAGCCGCTGCTCTCCAGGATCTTGACGATCTCGGCCTGGTCCTTGGTCACCGTCGCCGGCCGCCAGCGGGCGTCGAACCACCACCAGGCGAAGGCGGCCCCCAGGGCCAACACGACGACCACCACCAGCCAGAAGATGAACTTGCTCAACGGCACGCTCCTTGCGCGGATCAGAGGAGTCTCTATCCCTTGGCCTGTAACGCGCGGCAAGCCGCCGCGACCCATGCCGGGAGTGCCTTTGGCCGAACGACCGCCTCCGCCGCCCCTGTCACAGGCCCCGCTGGCGCCCGGCCTCTATCTGGTGGCGACGCCGATCGGCAACCTGCGCGACATCACCTTGAGGGCGCTGGACGTGCTGAACGCCTGCGACCTGGTGCTGGCCGAGGACACCCGGGTCACCGCCAAGCTGCTCAACGCCTATGGCCTGAAGAAGAAGCTGGAGCGCTACGACGAGCATTCCGCCGCCCGGGCCGAGCCGAAGGTCCTCGAGCTGCTGGCGGACGGAGCCCGCATCGCCCAGTGCAGCGACGCCGGCACGCCGATGGTCAGCGATCCGGGCCTGCGGCTGGCGGTTTCGGCCATCGCGGCGGGCCATGCGGTCTTCCCGATTCCCGGCGCCTCGGCCCCGCTGGCGGCCTTGACCTTGGCCGGCCTGCCGACCGATCGTTTCATGTTCGTCGGGTTCGCCCCGCCCAAGACCGCCGGCCGCCGCAGCTTCCTCGGCGAACTCGTCAACGTCCGCTCGACCCTGATCTTCTTCGAAAGCGGCCCGCGCCTGGCGGCGTCCCTGGCCGACATGGCCGCCGTGCTGGGCGACAGGCCGGCCGCCGTCTGCCGGGAGTTGACCAAGCTGCACGAGACCTGCGTGCGCGGCCGGCTCTCCGAACTGGCCGCCGATCCGAAGCTCAGCGACCCGAAGGGCGAGATCGTCGTCGTCGTCGGCCCCGGCGAGGAGGCGGTCGCCACCGAGGCCGACGCCGACTCCGCCCTGACCGAGGCCCTGACCCGCCTGCCCCCCGGCGAGGCCGCTTCCGAGGTCGCCAAGGCGCTCGGCGTCAACCGCCGGGAGCTCTATCGCAAGGCGCTGGCCATGAAGGCCCCCCCGGAAGGCCACGACTCATGAGCCAGGCCCGCAGCCAGCGAGGCGGCGCGGCGCGCCTCTCCGGTCGCCGGGCCGAGATCTGGGCGGCCCTGGTGCTGATGCTGCGCGGCTACCGCATCCTCGGCTTTCGCCTGAAGACCCCGCAGGGCGAGATCGACCTGCTGGCGCTCAAGGGCCGCGTTCTGGCCGTGGTCGAGGTCAAGCGCCGCGCCACCGCGCAGGCCGCCCTGGAAGCGGTGCGGACCGAACAGCGCGAGCGGCTGCGGCGGGCCGGCGCCCAGCTGGCCTCGAACCGTCCGGCCCTTCGCGGCGTTACCGTCCGGCTCGATCTGATCGCCCTCTCTCCGGGCAAATGGCCGCGTCATATTCCCGACGCCTGGCCGGACGGTTACTAGGACGCGATGACCCGTCAGGACGCGGAACAGCTTTTGGCCAAGGCGGGCGAGGCGCCCGACGACGCCTTCCCCCTCTATGACGCCGCCCTGGCCTGCGCGGTGCACGAGGACCCCGACCGCGATCCGGGCCCGTCCATCGAACTCGGCCGCGAGGCCGTCGAGCGGCTGGCCGCCCGGCTCGACAAGGAAAGCCCGGAAGAGGCCATCGCCGAGGCCATGGCCGGCGACCTGCGCCTCGAAGGTGACGTCATCACCTATGACAGCCCGGCCAACGCCGACCTGATTCACATGACCCACCGCCGCAAGGGGCTGCCGGTGATGCTGGGGGTGGTCTACATCCACGCCGCGCGCGGCTGCAAACTGCCGGTCCACGGCGTCGACTTCCCCGGCCACTTCCTGCTGCGCATCGAGACCCGCGAGGGGCCGATGGCGCTGGACCCGTTCAGCGAGGGCCGCATCGTGCTGCCGTCGGAGCTGTCGCGCCGCGCCCTGCGCGCCGGCCTGACCCCCGACGTCGCCAGCCGACTGGAGGCGCTGATGGCCCCGGTCAGCGACCGGGCCGTGCTGATCCGCCTGCAGAACAACATCTTCGCGAGAGCCCAGCAGCGGGCCGACTGGCCGGCGGCGGAGCGATCGGCGCTGCGCCGGGCGCTGCTCAACCCGGCCGACCACCGGCCCTGGCTGGACGTGGCCCGGGCCCGCGAAGGGCAGGGGGCCCTGGTCGGGGCGCAGGAGGCGCTGGGCCGCGCGACCATCCTCGACGGCGGCGCGGCGGTCTCGGCCCGGGCGGCCCGGGAGCGGGTGCGGATGCAGCTCAACTGAATCGAAGCTGGCCTCTGGCGCAAAGCCCGCGGCGGCCTCAAGTATGCCGTCACACATTGTCGGAGCTTCCATGACCTTGCGCGTCGCCGTCCAGATGGACCCGGTCCACGGGATCAACATCGATACCGACACCACCTTCCTGATGATGGAGAACGCCCAGGCCCGCGGCCACGAGCTGTGGGTCTACACCCCCGACAAGCTCTCCCTGGAGGAAGGCCGGGTCGTCGCCCGGGCCATTCCGGTGACCATCCGCCGCGAGAAGGGCAACCATGTCACCGCCGGCGAGCCGACCCTGATCGACCTGGGGGCCGAGATCGACGTGGTGCTGATGCGCCAGGATCCGCCCTTCGACATGGCCTACATCACCGCCACCCACTTCCTCGACGCCATCCATCCCCGCACCCTGGTGGTCAACAACCCGACCGAGGTCCGCAACGCGCCGGAGAAGCTCTACGTCACCACATTCCCGGGCGTGCAGCCGCCGACCCTGATCACCAGTGACGT
>SDZP01000440.1 GCA_004144935.1 Caulobacteraceae bacterium
AATTTGGGGAGGCAAGCGATGGGAGCGAAGGCAACCGGTCCCGCCGCCAAACCGAGCCCCACCATCTCGGTAAATTTAATCAATTGAGACGGTGAGGTTATGAACAGCAGGATTCGAAACGAAGGCCAGGTGCGAACTGGCCGTCTGCGGCGTCACCCCGGCGTGGCGCGCCAGTTCCCCGGCGGTCAGCGCCGGCCCGGCCAGCAGGGCGGTCAGCATGTTGGCGCGGGCCGGGTCGCCCAGTAGCGCGGCGAGGAAGGCGATGTCGGGACCGTCTTTCATAGTTCGACCGTAGTCGTAACGTTGACGTCGATCAATCACCTAAGAAGGCGGCCGAAAGGAACCCCCAAATGTCCATCGTCTGCTGCATCCGCTACGTCATCGACCCCTTCCAGGCCGCCGCCTTCGAGGCCTACTCGCGCAACTGGCTGAGCATCATCCCGGCCTGCGGCGGCGACCTGCTCGGCTATTTCATGCCCCACGAGGGTACGAACAACATCGCCCAGGCCCTGATCCGCTTCGACAGCCTCGCCGCCTACGAAGCCTACCGCGCCCGGCTCAAGGCCGATCCCGCCGGCGCCGCCAATTTCGAGATGGCCCAGGCCCAGCGCTTCATCCTCTCCGAGGAGCGCAGCTTCCTGCGCCAGGTCGAGCCATGATCGCCGTCATCTTCGAGGTCGAGCCGGCCGCGGACGGCCGCCAGCCCTACCTGGACCGCGCCGCCGCCCTGGCTCCCCTGCTGGCGGGCATCGACGGCTTCCTCTCCATCGAGCGGTTCGAGAGCCTCGCCCAACCCGGCAAGCTGCTCTCCCTGTCCTTCTGGCGCGACGAGGCCGCCGTCGCCGCCTGGCGTACGCTGGAGGCCCACCGGGCGGCGCAGGCGGCGGGTCGCGGCGGCCTCTTCGCCGGCTATCGCCTGCGCATCGCGCAGGTCTCCCGCGACTACAGCCTGACCGACCGGGAACAGGCCCCGGCCGATTCCCGTTCCCGGCATGGCTAGCCGGGCCGGCCCTGACCCTCTAGAAGGCCCCAAACTCATAAGGAGCTTCCGATGGCCGACGACGCCGAAAACACCCTGGTCCTGACCCTCGACACCGGCAAGGTGACCATCCGCCTGCGGCCGGACCTCGCCCCCGGCCACGTCGAGCGCATCAAGGAACTGGCCAGGGAAGGCTTCTACGACGGCGTCGTCTTCCACCGCGTCATCCCGGGCTTCATGGCCCAGGGCGGCGACCCGACCGGCAGCGGCATGGGCGGCTCCGAGAAGCCCGACCTGAAGGCCGAGTTCAGCAAGACCCCGCACCTGCGCGGCGTCTGCTCGATGGCCCGCTCGTCCAACCCCAACTCGGCCAACAGCCAGTTCTTCATCTGCTTCGACGACGCCACCTTCCTCGACGGCCAGTACACCGTCTGGGGCGAAGTCACCGACGGCATGGACGCGGTCGACGCCCTGCCCAAGGGTGAGCCGCCGCGCAGCCCGGGCAAGATCGTCACCGCCCGCGTCGGCGCCGACGCCTAGCGCTTGAGAACCACCACGATGGGGTAGTGGTCCGAGCCCAGTCTCGGACCACGCTTCACGCTGACGGTCTTCCAGGCCTTGCCGGCATAGACCTGGTCGATAGCCAGCAGCGGAAAGGGCGGGCGGATCTGGTAGCGGGTGATCGGCGCCGCCGGCCAGGTCGCCTGGCCCCGCGTGCGCCGCTCCATGCCGAAGGCCGCGTCCTGGCGGCGCAGGCTGAATGACCAGGGCGTCGAGTTGAAGTCGCCGCCGATGATGGCGTTGTCGCGGTCGACCGTCTGCAGCACCTTCAGCAGCCGCTTGCCCTGCTGCTGCTGCGGCCCGGCCGGGATCGGCCAGGTGTAGTGGATGGCAATGACCTCGAACGGCCCCTTGGCCCCGGCGAACCGCGCCCGCGCCGCCGACAACATGGCCGGCGACACCGCCGTGCTCAGCCCGTGCTTCCAGATCGGCGGCCGCTTCGACAGGATCATGGTCGAACAGGGCTGCGGGTCGGCGCAGGTGACCGCGTAGGGATAGCGCGCGCGCAGCATCCGGGCGACGCCGCCGGTGATCTCATAGCCCTCGACCATGGTGATGATGTCCGGGTCTTCGTCCAGCACCCAGCGGGCCGAGGCCTCCGGATCGCTGTTGTCTTCCCAGAGGTTGAACTGCACCAGCTTGAGGCTCTCGCCCGCCGTCGGCGCCGGCTCGCCCTTGGCCCGGGTCAGTTCCGGCAGCATCAGGGCCCCGGAGCCCAGCACCGCCACCGCCGCCGCGATCGGGGTCAGGCGCAACAGGCTGCGGCCCCCGCCGATCACCCAGACGATCAGCCCGGCGATGCCCAGGGACAGCCAGATCGGCGCGAAGTGGGTGAGCACGTCCAGCCGGTCGCTGACCCGCCCGCCCTGCGCCAGGGCGGCGGCCAGGGCCGCGCCGCCGGCGAGGGCGAAGCCGAGAAGACGAACGAGGAAGCCGAGGGCGCGAAGCAAAGCGGTCATGATCCGGCCGATAGCATCGCGCCCCCTCTTGCAGACTTAACGCAGTTTGCGGATCGAGCTGACCCGATCGTTGAGGTTGATGACCTTCAGGTGCGGGATGTCGGCGGTGACCACCTTGCATTCGCCGCCGAAGTTGGCGGCCGAGCAGAGCTCCCAGCGGCCGGAGACGACACGCACCGAGGTGATCATCTCGTCCAGGCCCGAGCCGTACATGTCC
>SDZP01000441.1 GCA_004144935.1 Caulobacteraceae bacterium
AGCGCCGCCTCGGCCATCTGGCCCTTGGCGCCGCGGTTCAGCATGGCGACGATGGAGCCGATGACCTCCAGGTGGCTCAACTCCTCGGTGGCGATGTCGAGCAGCATGTCCTTGCGGCCCGCGTCCTCTTCGCCCAGCGCCTGGGTGAAATACCGCATTGCGGCGGCGAGCTCGCCCTGCGGGCCGCCGAACTGCTCCAGCATGAGCGTCGCCAGGCCGGGATTGGGCTCGGCGACGCGCACGGTGTACATGAGGCGCTTGTTGTGAATGAACATGTCGGCCGGTCCTGAGGAGGCTGATGGCCCCGTAACCGGGGCCTCACACCGCCGTTCCGAAAGTCACGCAGCCGACGCTTCGGGTCCTTCGCGCGGGTCTGTCGGCGACGCCGGCCTCGCTTCGGCCAGGTCGCCGGCGAAGCGGGCGATGGCGGCGTTGTAGATCTCGGCGCGCTCCAGGAAGCCCATGTGATTGGCCGCATGAACCGCTTCGAAGCGCGCATGGGGCGCCGCCGCGGCGATCTCACGACTGGCTCCGATCTTCGTGACGATATCCACGTCGCCCCCGAGCACCAAGGTCGGAACCCCGAGGTTCGACGGCCCGGCGCCGGCGTCCCAGCGGAACATGGCGAGGTTGCCCCGGCCCAGAACGCCCGGCGGATTGCGGGTCGCCAGAAGAGTGGTGTGGTCCAGCTGGCTGTGGGTCACGTGGGGACCGAAGCCCAGTCGGTTGGCGAGATGCGCCGCGCCGCTCAGATAGCCCTGCCAGGCGCCGGCCCAGGCCAGGGGCTGAAGCCAGCCGGCCAGCCGCATGACCGGTTCGAGCACCGGCCCTCTGAGCGCCAGCATCAGGTTGGACAGGATCATGGTCCTGAGGGGGTTGGTGTGGGTGGTGTTGATCAGGACCACGCCCCGCACCTCTCGCCCGAACAGCTCCGGGTGATCGCGCGCCAGCGTCTGGATCGTCATGCCGCCGATGCTGTGCCCGACGAGAATAACCGGTCGTCCCGCCGAGGCGATGACCACGCGCAGGTTCTCCGCCATCGCCTCCAGGGTGAGCGGCCCCCGGAGCGTCGAGCGGCCCAGCCCCGGCAGATCCCACAGGATCAGGCGGAACCGCGCGCCGAGATCGCGGCGCGCATAGGCCCAGATGGTGCTGTCCAGACCCCAGCCATGGGTCAGCAGGAGGGCCGGCCCCGTCGTCGGGCCATGCTGTTCGACATACAGGTCTGTCCCGTTGAGTCCGGCGATCATCTGGCCGTTGCCGCGCTCGGGGCGGGTGATCTCCTTGTCCGGACGGGCCAGCAGCGGGGTCACCACCCAGCGCCCGGCCACCGACCAGGCCAGAAGACCCAGGCCGGTCCACAGCCGCCAGTCGTCGCGCGCCCGCGTCACCACGCCATTGACGTCCCTGACTGGTTCGCCCTGGTACCAGCTGAACAGCAGATAGGCCGCCAGCGCGACGATCGCGAGCGAAAGCCAGCCGAGGAGCAGACGGACGACGGGAATGAGGGGCATGGCGATCCTTGACCCGTTCGAAAGCCGGGGGGCTGTCCCGGAAACAGGACGCCGCCCCAGCGTGGGCGGGCCCCTCCGGTTCCCTGTGTCGCCTGTCGGATACGGCGGCCGTCCGCGAACGGGAGTGTCCGATGCGCGACTTTCGAAACACGGGCGCGCGCGGACCATTCGGCCTCCCGGGCGCTGTGGCCCGGCCCGTGATGGAGCGAACGATGACCCCGGAAGACCGGATCAAGATCGAGCAAGGCCAGCTGGCGCTGGCGCTGGTGATGATGGATTTCGAGCGGCGTGTGGCGCGCAAGGAAGCCGGGGAGCAGGAATTGGCCGAGCTGACGGCGGCCGCGCTGGAGCGGTTTCCGCCGGATTTCCAGGCTGCGCTCCGCGCCGAGATCGCCGCCCGCTCACCCGCCTGAACATCCGGATGGGGGCTACGGCCGGCGGAACACCACCCGCCGTGTCGGAGCCTCGTCTCCCAGCCGACAGACACGCCCTCCCTCGGGCGCTGTCGGTCGAGCGCCCTTGACCGTCAATAGGCCTTGGGGACGCTTCTATCCGTCCGAAGTCTCGGGTTCAGTCTGCTGGCGATGCCATTCGGTCAAGGCGGACTGAGGCGTCACAGCGGTCGTGGCGGCTTGGACCTTGTGGCCGAAGCCCGCCACGACGTCGCCGTCGCCCGCTTCGTGGCAAGGTCGCCGATCTCGGCGACCTTGGCGGGATCCATCTTCGAGCTGGATGGGCCGACGACGGTGTCGTCCCGTCCGGTCCGATGGGAGAACTCTGTGTCGGTCGGTCCCGCATCAGAACGTTGACGCTCACCCCGCTGTCCTTCAGCTCATTGCGCAGGGCGAAGGAGACGCTGTCCACATAGGCCTTCCACGCCTTGTAGACGGCGGCGAAGTCGCCCGGCATCAGGCCGGCGATGGAACCGGTGAGCAGGATCTGGCCCCGGCCCGGCCGAGGGTCGACCGATCGGTCAGCAGCCTGAGAGGCCCGGCGACCGGGGCGCGGGGTCGAGGTCGCGTTCGACCAGCTCGCGGCCCACCGCTTCGCCAAGGGACGAAGCGGTTTTGCCTTCGTCCGGACAAGGCGCCCGTCCCGTGCCTCACGGCGCCGTTCGCGTAGAGGCAGGCGCGTCCCGGCTTTATGCCCAGTGGGCGAGGACGTCCGCGCTTTTCGCCGTCTCGACCTGCTGGGCATA
>SDZP01000071.1 GCA_004144935.1 Caulobacteraceae bacterium
AGAGTGAACTGATCGTGCGGTTCAGCGGGCCCGCGGGCGCCGGGGCGGTTGCGCCGACAGGCGGCGCAGGGGCGGGCGGCAGTCCGACGCGGGAGGCGCGCAGCTGCGACAGCTGCCAGCAGATCAGCTGCCATCGGCATGAAGGATCCGGTCCGGCGACGACCTCGGCCCGTCAGGTCTGGCTGGTCGACGAAGCCTGGCCGGAGTTCCAGGCCCTGTGGGCGAGGCGGGCCGGACCGGACGATCTGCTCGGCCTGCCGCTGGATGGCGGACGCTGGCGGATGCCGCGGTATGCCTGGGCAGGCGCACCGGTGGGACGGACCGGGGATGCGGTGATCGCGGCCCTGGGGCGGTCGGCGGCAGTCCGCCGGATGGCGGCCCAGGGACCGGCCCGTCGCCGCGCGGAACTGGCGGGGGCCGGGGCCATCGCCCGGTCGCTGGAGCGGCTGCTGACCCAGGACGACCTGGAGGTGGTCGTCGCCCAGAGCCTGCTGCCCTACCTCTGGACCCGCGGGCGGCTCGGCGGACGGCGGTTCAGCGTGCTGATGACCCGGTCGCCAATGGGCGTGCTGCAGGCGCGGCTCGACGAGGCCCATGCGGCCGCGCCGGAGCAGCTCAGCCTGGCCGATTTCCGCGCCGATCCGGCCCTGGTGGCGGCCGAGGCGCAGGCGCTGGCCGCCGCCCACCGCATCATGACGCCCCACGCCGCGGTCGCCGCCCAGTTCGGCCAGCGAGCCGAGCGCCTGGACTGGATCGCCCCCAGGCGCGGACCGGCAGAGGCCGCCAAGGGCCGCCGGATCGCCTTTCCCGGCCCGACCGCGGCCCGCAAGGGCGCCTGGGCGGTGCGCGAGGCGGCCCGGGCCCTGGACCTGGAAGTCGTCTTGGCCGGCTCGGCGCTGGAAGGGGAGGGGTTCTGGGATGGGGTGAGCACCCTGACGCCCGGCCGCGACTGGCTGGACGGCGTCGCCGCCGTGGTCCAGCCGGCGGTGGTCGAGGACAATCCTCGACGCCTGCTCGGCGCCCTGGCCGCCGGCGTGCCGGTGATCGCCACGCCGGCCTGCGGGCTGGATCCGCAGCCGGGGCTGACCCTGATCCCTCCCGGCGATGCAGCCGCCTTGATAAGGGCGCTGAAGAGGCTGATGGATTGAACCACAGGCGAAGGACACCCCATGACCCGGCCCGCTCTTGCCCTCCTGTTGCTGCTGGTCGCCGGCGCCGCCCACGGCGCCGAAGCGCCTGACCCCATCGAGCGGCAGATCGCCCTTGGCCGTCTGGCCGCCCTGATCGACGTTGCCGATGCGGTGCTTGGCGAGGCGCCGGCGATCGACGGCGAGGATGCCCCCGCCCTGTACGCCCGCCTCTACCGCGACTCCCTGAAACTGGAGAGCTTGCGAGGCCGAGCCTGTGGGTCGGGACGGATCAAGGGCAAGGTCTGTCAGCGCCGCTACGCCCCCGCCTGGCTGCGGCCGCCGGGCAGCTTCACGCCCACCCTGCCGCAGGTCTGGCGCTGGACCGACCTGCTGCAGGGCGAGGTGCTGGCCGTCACCGGCGCGGTCTGCGCCACGGCTCCGCCGGATCCGGAAGGTCCGGGCGCCTGTTCGGTGGAATAGGCCTCAGGCCGTCATGGCGGCCACATGACGCGCCAGCTGGTCGAGGCCGGAATTGGTCCCCTGCTCGAAGCCGGCGCCGACGTGTTCGGCATACATCCGCTGCGAGCCGAAGACCGTCGTCGAGGTGACCGTGGTCCTTCCGTCCAGTTCCTCGAAGGTGATGGTGGTCACCATCCGCTCGGCCCCCTCGATCTCGAATCCGTTGTCCCACCTGATCAACCTGTCCGGCTCGATCGCCAGGTAGGTCCCGCCAAACGGCGGGTTCTGCACGCCGGTCGAACCGGTCATCGCCATCCGCCACTGGCCGCCGACCCGAAAATCCATCTCGCAGAAGGTTACCGGCCAGCCGACCGGGCCGAACCACTGCATGATGTGCTCGCGCTCGGCGTGGGCCTTGAACAGCAGCCGGGCGGGGGCGTCGAACACCCGCACGATGGTCAGGGTGCGGCCCTCGACGTTGGTGTCAGTCATCCTTGGCGTCCTTGTCCTTGAGGTGTTTCACATAGTCGCCCAGCCGCTCGAAGCTCTCTTCCCAGAAGCGGCGGTAGTCGCCGAGCCAGGCGTCGACCCCGGCCAGGCCCCGGGCGTCCAGGCGGACCGGGCGGAACTGGGCGTCCCGGCCGCGGCTGATCAGGCCGGCCGCCTCCAGCACCTTGAGGTGTTTGGAGATGGTGGGCTGGGCCAGGTCGAAGGCGTCGACCAGCTGGTTCACCGTCGCCTCCCGCCCGGCAATGCGGGCCAGGATGGCGCGCCGGGTGGGATCGGCGAGGGCGCCGAACAGGCGGTCGAGGGTGTCGTCGGCGGTCGCCATCATGCATTACTCTTCGTCAATATAGCCATAGGGCAATATAAAGGGGCGGCCGTCAAGCGGACGGGTGCGGGCCCGTGTCGCAGCGACAGGAAATCCCGTCTCCACTATCCGGGGCGCCTTGCCATCGTCCAAGTGAGCGTCCGCCCATGAACGAGCTGATCCGCGCCATCTTCTCCGCCCGCTGGCTGTCGGGCGGCACGGTCTTCCTGGTCGCCTGGATCATCGGCTCCAAGGCCGCCGAGGGCATGAACCTGTTCCAATGGGCCGGCGCCCTGGTCGCCCTGGCCGGCGCAATCGCCTGGGCCGTGATCGAGCAGGTCTGGCCGGCGCGGCGGCGGCAGACCGCCGAGGACTGATCCCGCCGGGGGAACAGCGCCCCGGATATCGCCCCGCAGGCGGTATCACGCGGATTTTCCTGATTCTTTCGGCGCTTATCCCCGCCTGTGACAGCTGGTCCGCTTGAATGCGCCTGCGAAGCGCCCAACTATCCTCGTAATCGTACCCGTTCGTAACGGAACGGGCGCGCCGCGGCGCCGATTATCGGGTCGCGGGCAGGAGACAGGTAAATGTCAGAACTTCGTACGCTGCCGGTGTTGCCGCTTCGGGACATCGTTGTGTTTCCCCATATGGTCGTGCCCCTTTTCGTGGGTCGCGAGAAATCCGTCCGCGCCCTTGAAGAAGTGATGCGCGGCGACAAGCAGATCCTGCTGGCCACGCAGAAGAACAGCGCCGATGACGATCCGGCCCCAGACGCCATCTATGACGTCGGCGTCGTGGCCACCGTGCTGCAGCTGCTGAAGCTGCCGGACGGCACCGTCAAGGTGCTGGTCGAGGGCAAGCAGCGCGCGGCCGTCACCCGCTTCGTCGGCTCCGAGGACTTCTATGAGGCCGAGGCCGCCATCCTCGACGAGGACGACGGCGAGGAGCATGAGGCCGAAGCCCTCAGCCGCGCCGTGGCCGAGCAGTTCGAGGCCTACGTCAAGCTCAACAAGAAGATCCCGCCGGAAGCCCTGGCGTCGATCCCGCACATCACCGAGCCCGGCAAGCTGGCCGACAGCATCGCCGCCCACCTGTCGGTGAAGATCGGCGACAAGCAGCAGCTGCTCGAGCTTTTCAATGTCGTGAAGCGGCTGGAGAAGGTGTTCGCCCTGATGGAGGGCGAGATCTCCGTCCTGCAGGTCGAGAAGAAGATCCGCAGCCGCGTGAAGCGGCAGATGGAGAAAACCCAGCGCGAGTACTATCTCAACGAGCAGATGAAGGCGATCCAGCGCGAGTTGGGCGACCAGGACGACGGTCGCGACGAACTGCTCGAACTCGAAAAGCGCATCAAGAAGACCAAGTTCTCGAAAGAGGCGCGGACCAAGGCCGAGGCGGAGCTCAAGAAGCTGCGCAACATGAGTCCGATGTCGGCCGAGAGCACGGTGGTGCGCAACTACCTCGACTGGCTGCTGTCCCTGCCCTGGGGCAAGGCCAAGCCGAAGAAGATCGACATCGCCAAGGCCGAGGCCATCCTCGAAGAGGATCACTACGGCCTTGAGAAGGTAAAGGAACGGATCCTGGAGTACCTGGCCGTGCAGGCCCGGACCAACTCCCTGAAAGGTCCGATCCTCTGCCTCGTCGGCCCTCCCGGCGTCGGCAAGACCTCGCTCGGCCGTTCGATCGCCAAAGCGACCGGGCGCGAGTTCATCCGCCTGTCGCTCGGCGGCGTGCGGGACGAGGCCGAGATCCGCGGTCACCGCCGCACCTACATCGGCTCGATGCCCGGCAAGATCATCCAGTCGATGAAGAAGGCCAAGGCCGTCGATCCCTTCTTCCTGTTCGACGAGATCGACAAGATGGGCAGCGACTACCGGGGCGATCCGTCTTCGGCGCTGCTGGAGGTGCTGGACCCGGCGCAGAACTCGACCTTCGCCGACCACTACCTGGAGGTCGACTATGACCTCAGCCAGACCATGTTCGTGACCACGGCCAACAGCCTGAACATGCCCCAGCCCCTGCTGGACCGCATGGAGATCATCCGTATCCCCGGCTACACCGAGGCCGAGAAGATCGAGATCGCCAAGCGGCACGTCCTGCCCAAGCTGACCAAGGACCATGGTCTGTCGACCGAGGACTTCATCGTTCCGGACAAGGCGATCCAGGACCTGATCCGCTACTACACCCGGGAAGCCGGCGTGCGGTCGCTGGAGCGGGAACTGGGCAACCTGGCCCGCAAGACGGTGCGCGACCTGGCCCGCGAAGACGTCAAGTCGATCACCATCGACGACGAGCGTCTGGCCAAGTACGCCGGCATCCAGAAGTACCGCTACGGCGAGACGGACGAGGAGGATCAGGTCGGTATCGTCACCGGTCTGGCCTGGACCGAGTTCGGCGGCGAGATCCTGACCATCGAGGCGGTCAAGATGCCCGGCAAGGGCCGCATGTCGATCACCGGCAACCTGAAGGACGTCATGAAGGAGTCCATCGCCGCGGCGAACTCCTACGTGCGCTCCAGGTCCACCAAGTTCGGCATCAAGCCGCCGCAGTTCGAGAAGACCGACGTCCACGTCCACGTTCCGGAGGGGGCGACCCCGAAAGACGGTCCCTCGGCCGGCGTGGCCATGGCCATCGCCATCATCTCGGTGCTGACCGGCATTCCGATCCGCAAGGACATCGCCATGACCGGGGAGGTGACCCTGCGCGGCCGGGTCCTGCCGATCGGCGGTCTGAAGGAAAAGCTGCTGGCCGCCCTGCGCTCGGGGATCAAGACCGTCCTCATCCCGCAGGAGAACGAGAAGGACTTGGCCGACGTGCCGCAGACGGTGAAGGACGCCCTCGAAATCGTCCCGATCTCGACCGTCGACGAGGCCATCGCCCGCGCCCTGATCAGCGCGCCGGTGGCGATCGAATGGTCGGAAGACGATGAGCCGGTTGTTGCGCCTGCGAAGGCGGAAGACGGCGACGCGGACGCGGTGATTACCCACTAGGGGTAACGCTGATACCTGATCGGCGATAATGTGCGCGCCCCGGGCCAACCCGGGGCGCGTTTCTTTTGACGGTTCGCCGACAGTCTTCATAATCGCGGCAGGCGAGGGGCTTCGTGCAGGACGCGAACACCGCGCCGCACAACGAACCATTGGCTTGGAGACTGCGTATGACGAAGGCCGAACTGGTCGCCGCGATCGCGGACGGCGCGGGACTGAACAAGACCCAGGCGGGAGCCGCTCTCGAAGCTTTTACGGCGGCGGTGACCGCTTCCCTGAAGAAGGGCGAGGATGTGCGGCTGGTGGGCTTTGGCGCCTTCAAGGCGGTCGCCCGCGCCGCCGGCACGGCCCGCAACCCGCGCACCGGCGAGACCGTCGCGCGCCCGGCCAGCAAGACCGCCCGCTTTCAGGTCGGCGAAGGCCTGAAGACCGCGCTGAACGGCTAGGCCTTCCGTTCGGCGATTGCGGCGGGTAAACCCGGCCGGCGCGGGCGGCTAGCTCAGCTGGTTAGAGCATCTCGTTTACACCGAGAGGGTCGGCGGTTCGAACCCGTCGCCGCCCACGCGCCCCTCACATCCATTGTCCGGCGCCGCGCGTAGGTAGGATATGATCCTGCTCGCCATCGCCGTCGCCCTGGGCCTGAGCGCCTGGATGACCATCGCCTGGGCCTACCAGCGAGCGGTGGCCAACGGTGGCTGGACCGATGTGTTCTGGAGTTTCGGGATGGGGGCCGCCGGGGTCGCCAGCGCCCTGTGGCCCTTGGGCGGCGCGCCGACCTGGCGCCAGTGGATCGCCGGCGGCCTGATGCTGTTCTGGTCGCTGCGGCTGGGCTCGCACCTCTGGCGGCGGGTGGCGGGTGCGGCGGAGGATGCGCGCTACGCCGGCTTCCGCAAGGCCTGGGGCGATACCTTCCAGAGCCGCATGTTCGGCTTCCTGCAGGCCCAGGCGCTGTCCGGCGCGCTGCTTTGCCTGGCCATCCTGGTCGCCGCCCGCAACCCAGCGCCCGGACTAGCCTGGAGCGACATCGCCGCGGCCCTCATCCTGGCCGGCGGCATCGCCGGCGAGAGCCTCGCCGACGCCCAGCTGTCCCGCTTCAAGGCCGACGCGGCCAACAAGGGCCGCGTCTGCGACGTCGGCCTGTGGGGCTGGTCGCGGCATCCCAACTACTTCTTCGAATGGACCATCTGGCTGGCCTGGCCGGTCATGGCGCTGGGAACGTCTCTGACCGTCTGGCCCTTGGGCTGGCTGGCGCTGATCGGCCCGGCCTTCATGGCCCTGCTGCTGATCAAGGTGTCCGGCGTGCCGCCGCTGGAGCAGGCCATGCTGAAGTCCCGCGGCAAGGCCTATGCCGACTACCAGTCCCGCGTCTCCGCCTTCTTCCCGCTGCCCCCGAAAGCCTGAGGCTCCCATGGATTTCCTGAAGACCGCCATCAACGCCGCCGAGAGCCTCCCCGCGCCGGACATGATCCGCAAGGCGGCGATCAGCTGGCTGGTCGAGAAGCAGCGGCTTGAATTGCTGGGTCTGTCCGACGATCTGCCGGCCCAGTTCGCCCGCGACATGCGCAGCCGGCCGATCGCCGAGCATACCGATGCGGCCAACGACCAGCACTATGAGGTGCCGGCCGAATTCTTCCGGCTCGTGCTCGGCCCGCGTCTGAAATACTCCAGCTGCCTCTATGACCAGGGGGCCCGCACCCTGGCCGAGGCCGAGGACCGCGCCCTGACGGTGACCTGCGAGCATGCGGGGCTGCAGGATGGCATGGACATTCTGGAACTCGGCTGCGGCTGGGGCTCGCTGTCCCTGTGGATGGCGGACCGCTATCCCAACGCCCGGATCACCAGCGTCTCCAATTCCAACGGCCAGCGCGAGCACATCGAGGCCCAGGCCAGGGCCCGGGGCCATGGCAATCTCAGGGTCATCACCGCCGACGCCAACGTCTTCCAGCCGGAGGGGACGTTCGACCGCGTCGTCTCGGTCGAGATGTTCGAGCACATGGCCAACTGGGGCCAACTATTGGGCCGGGTACGGGACTGGCTGCGACCGGACGGCCGCCTCTTCATCCACATCTTCAGCCACCGCGCCCAGCCCTACCGCTTCAGCCACGAGGACCAGGACGACTGGATCGGGAAGTACTTCTTCACCGGCGGCTTCATGCCCAGCCACGACCTGATCCGCGATTTCGGCGACCTGTTCGAGGTTCAGGAGGACTGGAAGTGGAACGGCAGCCACTACGAGAAGACCGCCCTCGACTGGCTGGCCAACATGGATCGCGAGGACTTGGCGGTGCGCCGGATCATGAAGGCCACATACGGCGACCAGGCCGGTGTCTGGCGGCGGCGCTGGCGGCTGTTCTTCCTGGCCACGGCCGGGCTGTTCGGCCATCGCGACGGGCAGGAGTGGGGCGTCAGCCACTACCTCTTGAGGCCCGTTCGCTAGATCCAATCCCGCCGGTAAATCACCGTCGGCTCGCCGTGGTAGCTGGTTTGGGCCAGTTCCCGGAAGCCGACCTTCTCGGCGACCCGGACCGACGGCGCGTTGCCGGGTGAGATGATGCAGCAGGCGGGGGCGCTGAACAGCGTCTGACCCCAGGCCAAGGCCGTCTGGATGGCCTCGGTCGCGTAACCCCGACCGTGCGACCAGGGCTGCAGGGCCCAGCCCATCTCCGGCATGCCGGCCAGGGAGGGGACGATGTCGCGGTGGAAATCGGCGAAGCCGGCCTCGCCGACGAAGCGGCCGGAGCCTTTCTCGAAGATGGCCCAGAAGCCGTAGCCCAGCGCCTGCCAGTGGCCGATGTAGCGCAGGGTGCGGGCCCAGACTTCCTCGCCGGCTGCCGGTCGGCCGCCAATGAAGCGGGTGACGTCGGGGTCGCTCCAGAGGGCGAGGCCGTCGTCGAAGTCGGAGGTGGTGTGGCCGCGAAGGACGAGGCGCTCGGTCTCGAGCACCGGCGCGGCGCGAAGGGCAGGAGTCACGGGGTGGCTCACCCTATGGTCGTCAGCAAGAGAAAGGGCCGGACCCTTGAAGGGGCCGGCCCGGAAGCTCTAGTCGATCTTGAGGTTGGTCGCCGAGGTCTTGCCGCTGCGACGATCCTGCTCGAGGTCGTAGGAGACGGCCTGGCCTTCGTTGAGGCCACGCAGGCCGGCCTGTTCGACCGCCGAGATGTGGACGAACACGTCGCCGCCACCGTCGTTCGGCTGGATGAAGCCGAAGCCCTTGGTGCCGTTGAACCACTTCACCACGCCCGAACCCGGACCGGCCGGATCGCGCGAGGCGCCGCCGCCGCCACCGCCGGCGCGGGGGCCGTCGAAGGAGCGCGGGGGACGATCGAACGACCGCTGCGGGCGGTCGAAGCCGCCACGGTCGCCGCCGCTGGGGGGCGGGCCGCTGCCGGTGACAACCAGTTGGCCGGCGGACAGCTTGCCGGAGCGGCGGTCCTGTTCCAGCTCGTAGTTGACCTGATCGCCGTCGTTCAGGCCGTGCAGGCCCGCTTGCTCGACTGCCGAGATGTGGACGAAGACATCGCTGCCCCCGTCATCGGGTTGGATGAAGCCAAAACCCTTGGCTCCGTTGAACCATTTGACCGTACCGCGCGCCATGTAGTCGTCCTAGTAGAGTAGTGACCGCCAGATGGCGGCCCAGAATTCCGCCACGATGGCGGCATCGACCGGTGGATTTAGCCGCATAGTGGGCAGAGCGCTAGATGCAACCGCGCCGTTCGGGCGAACGACGTTTGAAGTTTTTCACGTCCCGCCTTGAGCTATCTCCCTTCCGCCCTAGGAGGCTGGGCGCCGGATGTGGCGGAAGGGTGGCAGGCGACTTCACTTTTCGGCGGCGGCCTTGAGGTCGGCGAGGCCCTTTTCGAAGTCCCTGCCCACCGTCTTGTCCATGCCCATCAGGGTGTCCATGATCTTGAACATCAGCGGTGACTTGCCGCTCATCGCCCAGGTCACCTTGGTCCCTTCGCCGACCGGTTCGAGCTCGAATGTGGCGGTGTTGCTGGCCGGGAAGGGCTTGGTGAAGTCGAGCGCGATGACCACCCGGCGGTCAGGGTCCGCCTGTCGGATCCTCATCGTGCCGCTGCCTGCCTTCTTGCCTTCCCAGCCGTAGGTTCCGCCCAGGCCGGCGGCCGGCTCGCCGTAGGTCCGCTTCATGTCGGCGTCCAGCTTCTCGAACGGCGACCAGGCCGACCATTGGCGGAAGTCCTGGATCAGGGCGTAGACCTTGGCCTGCGGGGCATCGATGGTTGTGCTGCGCTGGATGATGAAGCTGTCCGGCTTGGTCGAGGCGAAGGCCACGATGCCGATGACGGCGACGACGACGAGGCCGAGGATTATGAGGATGATCTTGAGCATGGCTGTGGTCCCATTTTCTCGATGAAACAGGCGCTTAGGCGCCCTTGCTGCCGCTTTCGTTGAACGCCCACTGCACGCCGAAGGGGTCGGTCACCGTGCCCCATTTGTCGCCCCAGAACATCAGTTGCACCGGCATGGTGGGGGCGCAGCCGGCCTGGACGGCGCGATCGAACCACGCCTGCGCGTCGTCGACCAGTAGTTGCATGATCAGGCAGCTCAGCGGCGCGGCCGGGTGGCCATGCTCGGGGAAAGGATCGTTCAGCATGATCGAGCCGCCGTTGACGGTCAGCTGGGCGTGCATCACCCGTTTGCCGTCCTCGGTCGGCCTGACGCCAACCTCCTGCGCCGCGAAGGCCTGTTTGTAGAAGGCGATAGCCTCGGTGGCCCGCTCGACGACGATGTAGGGGATGACGCCGGGCTCGAGGCCTGCGCTGGCGTTGGCCTGGGTGAGGGGGTCGGTCATCAAGGTCTCCCATGGAAAACCTGAGGACGGCCGGGCGACCGGGAATCCGACAGCAGCCCGGATTTCTGACGATGGGAGGCGGAGCCTCGGCAAGCCATAGGGATTTCATAGGGCTGGGATCTGGTTAGCAGGGGTCCTCCGGAGTGATCGCATGGGTGCAGGCGGAATCCCGGGGGAGAAAGACCTGGAAGCGAACGGTGCGGTCGCCGGGCCGCCCTGATTGAAGCGACCAGCCTCGCCGACGGACAACGGCGAACGAAGGCGAGGGGCGCACGTTAGGTCCTGTGAGCAGCGGTTGCTCTTCGGGAGCGACGGATGCCGAAATGGCTTTTTGCACTGGCGCAGATCGGTCAGCAGCTGTGGCTGAGGGTGGCCCTCTACAGCCTGACTGGCGTGGTCACCGCGTTGCTAGCCGCCGTGCTGGCCCCCTGGGTGCCGGAAGACTTCGCCCTCAACCTCGGCACCGGGGCCGTGGACCAGGTGCTCGGCATTCTGGCCAGCAGCATGCTGACGGTCGCGACCTTTTCGCTGGCCGTCTTCGTCAGCGCCTACACGGCCATTTCCAACGCCGCGACCCCGCGGGCCGCGGCGCTGCTGGTGTCCGACGGCCGCGGCCATGGCGCCCTGGCGACCTTCGTCGGCGCCTTCATGTACGCCATCGTCGGCATTTTCGCCCTCCAGACCGGCTATTACGGCGAGCAGGGGCGAGTGATCGTCTTCTTTGTCACCATGGGTGTCCTGGCGGCCGTGCTGGTGGCGCTGCTGCGATGGATCGATCAGCTTTCCCGGCTGGGCCGGGTCGACGAGGCGATCGACCGGGTGGCGAAGACAGCGCTCGCGGCCTTCCAGAGCCCCTTGGCCGGCCGCGGCTCGTCGCCGAGCGAGGCGGAGGCCGGGCCCAGCCTGCCGGCCAGGGCCGGGAAGATCGGCTATGTGCTGAACATCGACATCGACAAGCTCCAGAGCCTAGCCGGCGAAATGGACGTCACTGTCTTCATCGAGGCCCTGCCCGGGGCCTTCGTCCATGAGGCGCAACCGGTGCTGCGCTACGCGGGCCGGGCCAATCTCGGCGGCGAGGACATCGGGCGCCTGCGGGCCTGCTGGGTGATTGGCGACCGGCGCACCTTCGACCAGGACCCGCGGTTCGGGATGGTCGTCCTCGGCGAGATCGCGGCCAAGGCCCTCTCCCCCGGCATCAATGACCCCGGGACCGCCCTCGACGTGGTGTCCACGGCGGTTCGGCTGCTGAGCCACTGGGTGCGGACTCCGGCCGACGCCGCCGCCGACTACTCGCATCTGCGGTTTCGGGCCTTGTCGGCGGACGACCTGCTGCAAGACGTCTTCACCCCCATCGCCCAGTACGGCGCCAGCAACATGATCGTGGCGGCCCGGTTGCAGACCGCCTTTGGCGCGCTCATGCAGCTTGAGGACCCTGAGATGACCGCCGCGGCGCAGGGGAATGCGCAGCTGGCGCTGAAGCGGGCGATGGGCGAGTTGACCCTGGAGGAAGACCGCGACCGGGTGCGCCGGGTGGCGGGTTCATTTGCCGGGCTGTCGGGCGGGTAGGGCCCGATCACCCCGCCAGCAGGCTGTCGATTTGCCGGCGGATATGCGTCGCCTCGGCCAGGCTGCCCGCCAGGCCGATGGCGCGATCGAAGGCCTCCCGGGCCTCAGCCTTGCGGTCCAGCTGGGTGAGCAGCCAGCCGCGCAGGCCATGGAAGTGGAAGTAGCCGGAGAGGCGGTCGGCCAGGGGATCGACCAGGGCCAGGGCGGCCTGCGGGCCTGCCGTCCGGGCGACGGCGACGGCGCGGTTGAGGGTCACCACGGGGGAGGGCGTCAGGCGCTCCAGGCTGGCGTAGAGGGCGTCGAT
>SDZP01000442.1 GCA_004144935.1 Caulobacteraceae bacterium
CGGGCCGGGTTCGCCCTGCCGGTCAGCGACGTCGACCGGGTCACCGTCCGCTACGCCCACCCCCTGTCCCTGCTGAAGGACCTGCGGGCCATGGGCGAGACCAGCGTGCTGGTCGACCGCTCCCGCAAACCGCTCGGCCGAAACGTGCTGTTCCGGGCGCTTGAGCTTTATGCGCAGCGGTTTTCCCAGGCCGACGGCAAGGTGACCGCCACCTTCGAGATCATCACCGTCACTGGCTGGGCGCCGCACGAGAGCCAGCAGAAGCCGCTGAAGCCCGGCAGCGCCAAGATGCGGCTGGCGGACGCCCTGAAGACCACGGAGCGCAGCGCCGGGGAGAAGCCGGGCCGGTCGCCGTAGAACCCCTCAGGCTGAGGCGTCAAAAACCGGATGGATATGTCTAGACATATTCAATCTCGGCCTGAATATTTCGAAAATTCAATCGATTATCAGATCGCGCCGGCGATGGCGTCCGACACGGCCTGCATCACGCCGGTGGTCTTGTTGCCGAAGGTCGTCACCGAGGTGACGATGACCAGGAAGATCAGGGCGCAGATCAGGCCGTACTCGATGGCGGTGGCGCCGCTCTGGTCGGACCAGAAGGCCTTCAGACGAAGTCGCAGAGCCAGGCCACGAGCGGGGCGTCCGCCGGCGGCATCGGGTAGTCCGCGAGTTGCTGGGGTTTCACCCACGCCAGAGCCTCATGTTCCATCGCCGTGACGACCCCGTCCCAGCGTCTCAGCAGGTACAGTGGCATGAGTAGGTGAAATGAATCGTAACCGTGGGATGCGAAGACGAACGGCGCCAGACAGGCGGCCTTCACATCGATGGCGAGCTCCTCTTTCAGCTCCCGGATGATGCAGTCCTCCGGGGTCTCCCCGGCCTCCACCTTGCCGCCCGGAAACTCCCACATGCCGGCCAGCTGCTTGCCCTCGGGCCGCTTGCAGATCAGCACCCGGCCGTCGGCATCGATCAGGGCGGCGGCGACGACGAGAACGGTAGGCTTCATACGCTCTGCACTACCGGCTATCGAGGTCGGATGGAATTATCCGACCTCGATAGACGGTAGATTCCTTGTTTGGCGCGCGTCCGGGCGGCGGAACCGCAGGCACTTCCGCCTGACGCGCTTGGACAGCCCCATTTAGGCCACGCCAGACCATCAAGGGGGCGACAGGGGGCGCTGCGCTGGGTAGGAAGCCTCCTTCACACCTTGAGGAGCCCCCGATGACGCAGCTCAGCCTTTCGCGCTGGAACATCGCCTTTGGCGGCGGCGCCCCGCTGGTGGTCATCGCCGGCCTCAATGTCATCGAGGACCTGGAGCTGGCCCTGCATACGGCCAGGACCCTGAAGGCCATCTGCGGCGATCTCGGCCTGCCCTATGTGTTCAAGGCCAGCTACGACAAGGCCAACCGCTCGTCGCTGAAAAGCTACCGCGGGCCCGGCCTGCAGAAGGGCCTGGAGATCCTGGCCGAGGTGAAGGCGCAGGTGAACGTGCCGATCGCCACCGACATCCACACGCCGGAGGAATGCGAGCCGGTGGCCGCCGTCGCCGACCTGGTGCAGATCCCCGCCTTCCTCTGCCGTCAGACCGACCTGGTGGTCGCCGCCGCCCGGGCGACGCAGGCGGCCGGCGGGCTGCTGCATGTGAAGAAGGGCCAGTTTCTGGCCCCCTGGGACTGCAAGAACATCCTCGACAAGGTCAAGGAAGCCACCGGCGGCGCCGAGATGACGATCCTCTGCGAGCGGGGCAATTCGTTCGGCTACAACAATCTGACCGTCGACATGCTGGGCATCGGCGAGATGAAGAAGCTGGGCGCGCCGGTGACCATCGACGCGACCCATGCGGTCCAGCTGCCGGGCGCCGACCCACGCACCGGCGGGGCCTCGACCGGCGGGCGGCGCGACGGGGTGTCGATCATCGCCAAGGCGGCGGTGGCCTCGGGGGCGGACGGGGTGTTCCTGGAGTTCCACCCGGAGCCGGACAAGGCCCTGTGCGATCCGCTCAGCTGCCTGCCGCTGGACGGGGCGGCGGGCTTGCTGCGGACGCTGAAGGGCATCCACGAGCTGGTGAATTAGCTTTCACGACCCTTCTCCCCTTGGGGGAGAAGGTGGCCCCGGAGGAGTCGGATGAGGGGTCGCGCTGACCTCTCCGTATAGCTTGGCCGCAGGGCCTGAGACGCCGGTGCGACCCCTCATCCGTCGGCTTCGCCGACACCTTCTCCCCCAAGGGGAGAAGGAACTCTAAGACCGATAGTCCCCGTTGATCGCCACGTACTGCTTGGTCAGGTCGCAGGTCCAGATCACCGCGTGGCCGCGGCCGACGCCGACATCGATGCTGACCTCAAGCTCCTGTTTCTTCATGTAGGCGCTCATCTTGGCCTCGGAGTAGCCCGCCGCCACCATGCCGTCCTGGGCGGCCATCAGCTTGCCGAACTGGACGCTCATCTTCTCGCGGTTGACCGGCTCGTCGGCGCGGCCCACGGCCATGACGATGCGGCCCCAGTTGGCGTCCTCGCCCGCGAAGGCGGTCTTGACCAGGGGGCTTTCGGCGACGGTGCGGGCGATCTTGCGGGCCGAGGCGTGGCTTTCGGCGCCGGTGACGTTGATCCTGACGAACTTGGTCGCCCCCTCCCCGTCGCGAACCAACTGCAGCGCCAGGTCGAGCAGCACCGCTTCCAGCTTCTCGCGGAAGTCGGCCAGGCGC
>SDZP01000443.1 GCA_004144935.1 Caulobacteraceae bacterium
GGCCTGGCCTATGCCATCGACGCCTGGTCCGACACCTACGCCGGGGCCGGCATGCTGGGCGTCTACGCCGGCTGCGCCGCCAAGGACGCCGGCCCGCTCGCCGCCCTGTCGGCCCAGCAGATCATCGCCCTGACCGAAGGCTGCGCCGACGCCGAACTGGCCCGCGCCAAGGCCCAGCTCAAGGCCCACCTGTTCATGGCCCGCGAACAGCCCCTGTCGCGCACCGAGACCGCCGCCGGCCAGGCCCTGCTGTTCGACCGCCTGTTCTCCGCCGCCGAACTGGCCGAGGCCATCGACGCGGTGACCCGGGCCGACATCGCCCGGGTCGGCGCGCGGCTGATGCAGTCAAATCTCAGCGCCGGCGCGGTGCTCGGCTCGAACGCCTCGCTGCGGGCCGTCGAGGACTTCGCCGGCGCGCTGCGGATGGGCTAACCCGCTGAGTTTGAATGCAATTGGTCGTAAAATGAATATGTCTAGACATATTCATCAAGCTTTTCGGGGTCGAACCGGAGCTCGATCCGTTTGGCCGTCACCCTGTAGCCCCCGCCTGGCGCCAACCGGCCTACATTCTCCGACGGTCCAGCTACATCCTGCCTACGCCCGGACCTACGTTCACAGCCGACCGGCCTACCGCAAAGCCACGCCCACAAGGCGTTTGCCGCAAAACACAGGCTTGATGAACGACAACGCGGTATAATCGTTGGTCGCTTCGATACCGCCCGCCGCCTGAACCGACTTGACGCCCCGCCCCAAGCCTTCACTTTCGAGCCCGCTATGGCCCTTATCGACTGGACCGGTCTGGACTCCACCTTCCGCCTAGATGGCGGAACCGTCCGGCTGCGTCCGCCCAAGGCCAGCGACTATTCCGAATGGGCCGCCGTCCGCGCCGCCTCGCGCGACTTCCTGCAGCCCTGGGAGCCGACCTGGGCGCGCGACGACCTGACCCGCCCGGCCTTTCGCCGCCGCCTCGACGCCTGGCGCCGTGATCTCGAACAGGGCCTGACCTATCCCTTCCTGGTCTTTTCCAACGAAACCGGCGCCCTGACCGGCGGCATCACCCTCAGCAACGTCCGGCGCGGCGTCGCCCAGGTGGGAACCGTGGGCTACTGGAGCGGCGTCCACACCGCCCGCCGCGGCCACACCCTCACCGCGGTCAAGACCGTCAGCCGCTTCGCCTTCCGCACCCTGGGCCTGTCGCGCCTGGAAGCGGCCTGCCTGCCAAGTAACGGCGGAAGCGCCGCCCTGCTGCTGAAGGCCGGTTTCGTGGAAGAGGGCTTTGCCCGGGCTTATCTGAAAATTAACGGCGAGTGGCGAGACCATCGCCTGTTCGGGTTGATCTCGCGCGAGCGGGATCAGACCTGCCCGGATTGAGTATCGGGCGAACGGCGCTACGCAGGAAACCGGTATCCAAGCCGGGCCGAAGCACCGTAAGCCTCAGAATGGGCGGATGGCCCACGAAGTGAGGGGCGCGCCGCATGGCGCTGGGAAACGACCGCAAGGGGTGGGACACCGCGCTCACACTCGAGGCGCTGAGCGCCGCGGGCGTGGCGCTTTGGACCTGGTCTCCAACCGAGGACCGCCTGAAATTCAGCGGCGCCTCGCGCGCCCTCGGCCTCGGCCCCCTGGCCCCCGAATGCAGCGCCGCCGCCCTGCGCGCCCTGGTCCTGCCGCAGGACCGGCCCCTGGCCGAGGAACTGCTGCGCGAACAGCCGCCCCATAGCGAGATCGCCCTGCGCCTGCGCATGCGCGGCGGCGAGGTCGGGGTCTGGCGCGGGGTCTGGCTGGAGGAGGGTCAGCGAGCGGCCGGCGTCGTCGCCCCCGAGACCGCCTTCGCCGCCTCCGAGACCGACCAGCTCACCGGCCTGCTCGACCGCCGCAGCTTCGTCGCCCGGGCCCGTGAACGCCTGCAGACCCAGCAACCCTTCACCCTGGTGGTCGCCGACCTCGACCGCCTGCGCCGTCTCAACGAGGCCCTTGGCCACGAACGCGCCGACCTGGTGCTGGCCGCCCTGGGCGCCCGCCTGGCCGCCGCCTTCCCGCCGGAGTCGCTGATGGCCCGGGTCGGCGAGGACGAGTTCGCCGTCCTGGCTCCCGGCCTGATCCCCGCCGGCTCCCGCCTGCGCGAGGCGCTGGAGCGGCCGCTGCGCGTCGCCGGCTTCGATATCCACCCGACCCTGGCCGTCGGCGCCGTCGAGGCCCAGGGCGGCGACGACGCCCCTGACGCCGCCGAACTGCTGCGCCGGGCCGAACTGGCCGTCGAGGCGGCCAAGGCCGCCGGCCGCGGCGGCGGGGCGGCCTACGGCTCGGGCATGGAAAGCGACGGGCTGTCGCGGCTGGCGCTGGAGGGCGACCTGCGCGGCGCCGTCGGCCGCGGCGAGATCGGCCCCTTCTTCCAGCCCATCGTGCGGCTGAACAGCGGCGAGCTGTCGGGCTTCGAGGCTCTCTGCCGCTGGCGCCACCCGCGCCGGGGCCTCCTGCCGCCAGACGAATTCCTGCCGCTGGCCGAAGAGATGGGCCTGATGGAGGACATCGGCGAGCTGATGATCCGCGCCTCGGCCCGCCAACTGTCCGAATGGCAGGCCAAGCACCCGCCCGCCTGGCAGCTGACCTGCAGCGTCAACCTGTCGACCGGCGAGATCCACCGCCAGGGCCTGGTCGAGGATGTCGCCGGCCTGATCTCCAAGTACCGGCTGCGCAC
>SDZP01000444.1 GCA_004144935.1 Caulobacteraceae bacterium
CCACCATGCAGACCATGGACGAGATGGTCGCCGTCTTCGCCGAGATGGGCTTCGCGGTCGCCGATGGCCCCGACATCGAGGACGACTTCCACAACTTCACGGCCCTGAACTTCCCGCCCAAGCACCCGGCGCGGGAAATGCACGACACCTTCTTCTTCAACGAAGGCCCGGACGGCGAACGCAAGCTGCTGCGCACCCACACCAGCCCGGTGCAGGTGCGCGCCATGCGCCGGGGCAACACCGTCGCCCCGGCCCCGTGGATCGCCGCAGGCCAGGAGCCGCCGATCCGCATCATCGTGCCCGGCCGCACCTACCGGATGGACAGCGACGCCACCCACACCCCGATGTTCCATCAGATCGAGGGCCTGGTGATCGACAAGGGCATCCACATGGGCCACCTCAAATGGACCCTGGAAACCTTCATCGCCCGCTTCTTCGAGACCGACGCGGTGACCACTCGCTTCCGCCCCCACCACTTTCCCTTCACCGAGCCCTCGGCGGAGATGGACGTCGGCTGCGACCGCAGCGGCGGCGAACTGAAGATCGGCGCCGGCAGCGACTGGCTGGAGATCCTCGGCTGCGGGATGGTCCATCCCAACGTCCTGCGCCACAGCGGCATCGACCCGGACGTCTACCAGGGCTTCGCCTTCGGCATGGGCGTCGATCGGCTGGGGATGCTGAAGTACGGCATTCCCGACCTGCGCGACATGTTCGCCAGCGACGTCCGCTGGCTGGCCCACTACGGCTTCTCGGCCTTCCAGGCCCCCAACCTCGTCTCGGGCCTCAGCTGATGTGCGCCGCCCCGATATCCGCTCTGATCAAGGACCCGTCATGACCGACCTGAAAGCCCAGACCTGGAACGTCGCCACCGACCTGTCGGCCAACCATTTCTCCGGCGTCGCCGTGTCGCTGGTCGATCTGCACCGCGCGCGGCTGCTGAAGGGCGAGGCGCTGCTGAGCGGCGTCACCTTCGAAAACTGCCGCATCGAGGGCCCGGCCGTGATGCTGGTGGTTGGCGGCTGCAGCTTCGACGCGACCGATTTCGGCTATTCCGGCGGCGACATCCGCAGCCTGGTGCTGCGGCCCGCCTCCCCGACCGGCGTCGTCGGCGCCATCCCCGTGAGCGACTGCAGCTTCACCGGCTGCCAGATGTTCGCCATCGGCTACACCGGCGCCGAGGCCTTCCTCGCCCAGATCCTCGCGCTGGGGAGCGAACCCAAGTGAAGTTCACCCTCTCCTGGCTGAAGGACCATCTGGAGACCGACGCCTCCGTGCCCCGGATCGTCGAGGCCATGACCATGGCCGGTCTCGAGGTCGAGGATGTCCACGATCCCGCCACCAGCCTCGCCCCCTTCACGGTGGCCCGGATCGTCTCGGCCGAGCAACACCCCAACGCCGACCGTCTGCGGGTCTGCCAGGTCGAGACCGTCGACGGCATGAAGGAGATCGTCTGCGGCGCTCCGAACGCCCGGGCCGGCCTGACCACCATCTACGCCCCCATCGGCGCCTATGTGCCCGGCCTCGGGGTCACCCTGGTCGAGAAGCCGGTGCGCGGCGTCGTCTCGAACGGCATGCTCTGCTCGGCCGCCGAACTGGAAGCGGCCGAGGAGAGCGACGGCATCATGGAGCTGCCCGACAGCCTCGCCGTCGGGACCTCCGCCGCCGAGGCGCTTGGCATGGAAGCGGTCATCGACTTCGAGGTCACCCCCAACCGCCCCGACTGGCTGGGCGTCGCCGGCATTGCCCGCGACCTGGCCGCCGCCGGAGTTGGCCGTCTGAAGACGCCGGCCATCGTCCCCGTGCCCGGCCAGTTCCCCTGCCCGATCACCGTCCAGGTCGACGGCGAGGCCTGCCCGGTGTTCGCGGGCCGGCTGATCCGCGGCGTCAAAAACGGCGCCTCGCCGCAGTGGCTGCAGGACCGCCTGCGCGCCATCGGCCTTCGGCCCATCAACGCCCTGGTCGACATCACCAACCTGATCACCCACGACCGGGCACGGCCGCTGCACGTCTATGACCGCGACCTGCTGGTCGGCGACACCATCGTCGCCCGACTGGGCCTGGGCCCCGACGAGCCGACGGCGGGCGACCAGCCCAGCCCCGCCCCGCACCGGGACGAGCAGCTGATCGCGCTGGACGGCAAGACCTACGACCTCTCCTCCGAGATGAGCGTCATCGCAGACGCCGTCGGCAAACGTCCCATCGGCCTGGGCGGCGTGATGGGCGGGGAGAGCACGGGCTGCTCGGAGACCACCACCGACGTCTTCGTCGAATGCGCCTGGTTCGACCCGATTCGCACGGCCCAGACCGGCCGCGCCACCGGCATCAACAGCGACGCCCAGTACCGCTTCGCCCGCACCGTCGATCCGCAATCGGTGGTGCCGGGCCTGGAACTGGCCACGGCCCTGATCCTGGACCTGTGTGGCGGCGAGCCGTCGGAGATCACCATCTCTGGTCAGGCTCCGGCCCCGCCACAGGCCTTCGCCTTCGACCCGGACTATGTGAAGGCTCTGGCTGGTCTCGACATCCCGGCGAGCAGGAGCATCGAGATCCTCGAGGCCCTCGGCTTTAAGGTCGAGGGAACCGCGCCCAACCTCAACGTCACGCCGCCGACCTGGCGGCGCGATGTCGAGGGCAAGGCGGACCTGGTGGAGGAAGTCGCGCGCATCGCCGGCTACGGCGCCCTGCCCTCGACGC
>SDZP01000445.1 GCA_004144935.1 Caulobacteraceae bacterium
CGGGCGGTTACGCCATCGACGTCACCGGCGGTCCGGCCGGCGTCACCAACCTGGCCGGCGGCGTCATCAACGGCCGCGTGCGGCTGAGCGACAACGCCGACCTCATCAACAACGCCGGCACGTTCAACGCCGTCGGGGTCAGCCTGTTCGGAGCCGGGGCCGATACGGTCAACAACACCGGAACCTGGAACGCCAACGCCGGGGCCGACTTCGGCGCGGGCGCGGACGTTTTCAACAACTCCGGCACGTTCAACGTCCTGAACGGCGGCTTCCCGGCCGGCAATGTCACCTTCGCCAACCTCGAAACCTTCAACAACACCGGTCTCGTCTCGCTGCAGAATGGCCGGGCCGGCGACAGCTTCACCCTGCCCGGCGTCTTTGCCGGCGGTGCGAACAGCCGTCTGGCGCTGGACGTCAACTTCGCCGGCGCCACGCCGGTGGCTGACCGTCTGGTCATCGGCTCGGCGACCGGTTCGACCGGCGTGTCGATCAACAACGTCGGCGGCGGGGTCCTGACCCCCGGTGTCGTCATCGTCGACGGCGCGACGGCTTCGCCGACCACCGCCTTCGTGCTCGACCCGGCCAACGTCGACCTGGACCTGGTGCAGTACCAGATCGTCTATGACGGCCCGACCGCCAACTTCCTGCTCGTCGGCACGCCGCAAAGCGTCGTCTTCCAGCAGGCCCTGGCTGGCGAAGCGGCCGCCAACCTCTGGCGCAAGACCAGCGAAAGCTGGTCGAACCACATGACCAGCGTCCGCGACGGCGCCTGGGCCGGCGACGAGACCGCGATGAGCGAAGGCGCCCATGTCTGGGGTGAATTCCTTGGCGGCGTCGACAGCCGCGACACCGATGGTCAGTTCACGACGTTCGGCGTCAACCAGACTGTCGAGATGGGCTACGATCAGTCGTATGTCGGCTATCAGGGCGGCATCGACTGGTACCGGCCGATGGGCGCCGGGACCCTGGCGATGGGTGTCACCGGCGGCTACGCCGGCGCCTACCTCGACTTCAATGACGATGGCGGCAGCATCGACTTCACCGGCTTCAACGTCGGCGCTTCGGTGGGCTACAGCCAGGGCGGCCTGTTCGTGAACGGCCTGGTGAAGGCTGACTTCCTGCAGGGCGACACCAGCCTGGGCGGCATCGCCCAGTACGCCGAATTCGACGCCAAGGCCTATGGGGCGACCCTCGAGGGCGGCTACCGCTTCGGCGGCTCGACCTTCTTCGTCGAACCGGTCGCCAGCCTCAGCTATGTCCGCACGGAACTGGACGACTTCGACGTCCTGGCCTCCAGCATCCGCTACGACGACAACGACAGTCTGCGTGGCAAGGTGGGCCTTCGCGGCGGCGGCGTCTGGAAAATGAGCGGCGGCGGACGGGTCATCCCCTACGGCGCGGTCTATGCGGTCGAGGAGTTCCAGGGCGAAGACGGCCTGACCTTCACTAACGGCGGCATCGATGTGCCGATCAACAACCTGGCGCCGGACACCTACGGCCAGGCGCAGCTGGGCCTGGGCTTCTCGCCTTGGACCGGCGCCCTGTCGGGCTTCACCGGCTACGTCCAGGCCGACGGCAACTTCGGCAACGACATGAGCGGCGGCGGCCTGCGCCTGGGCTTCCGCTTCAAGTGGTAGACCTGGGTCGCTAGACCAAAAGAAGGAAGCCCCGGTCGCTCTGGCGACCGGGGCTTTTTCTTGATCAGACGGGTGGGTTGATCCGACGGGCGGCCACTGTTGCTAGCCGCACTTCACGTCCTTGATGATCCCGGTATCGGCGTCGAACAGGATGTTCAGCCTCTGGGGGTTGTAGTCCATCGTCACCGGGCAGCTTGTGCAGGTGACGCGGCGCTTGGTCGGGTCGACCGGCACCGGGATCTCGCTCCTGGGCTTGCCGATCAGGGACTGCAAGGCCTTGGCGCCGCAGCTGTCCTTCGGCTCCTGAGACGGCATCGGCCGGGGCGCCTCGACCCTCGGCGGCGGCTGCGCGGGGGCCGGCTCAGGCTCCGGCGTGGCGCAGGCGAAAAGGGCCATCAGGCCGAGAACCGAAACCGCTGTCTGGACCGTCTTCATGCCTGCTTCTCCCAACCTTTTCGCTCGCCCTGGCGCCAGTACGAGGCCGACAATCCCAGGGCCTTCACAGACTTCCACAACCCCCGCGCCCCGGCCAGCGCCTCCTCGTCGCGACCGTCGAAGAGGACGATGCAACGCTCATAGGCCTTGAGCTCGCCAGGCTGGGCGCCGTCGATCAGGAACAACGCCTGGGCGCCGTTCGGGTTGTCATTGGCGGTGGTCAGCAGCACAGGCTGATTGTCGGCGAAAGGCTCGCTGCTGACCCCGTGCGGCAGGAAGCCGTCCTCCTGGAAGGTCCAGAGGAAGGTGTCGAGCTGCTCGAGCCGTTCGGCCTGCGTGCTGCGCACCAGCGCCCGCCAACCGCGCTGCAGGGTCTTGGCCAGCAGTTCAGGCAGCACCTGATCGAGCGTCGAGCGCTCCAGGTGATAGAACCAGACCTCGCAGGCGGTGGCGGTCAGCGGCCTAGCTCTCGTAGTTGTCCGCGATCATCCGGTTCAGCAACCGCACCCCAAAACCCGTGGCGCCGTCCGGAATGGTCGGCACGGTCGAGGGCTTTTTCCAGGCGGTCCCCGCGATGTCGAGGTGGGCCCAGGGCGTGTTGTTGACGAA
>SDZP01000446.1 GCA_004144935.1 Caulobacteraceae bacterium
AGATACAGCGCCGTCAGCGGATCCAGCGTCGTTCCCTGCAGCTGTCCCACCTTCCAGGCCTCGGCCGCGGTGGTCAGCAGGCTCCAGCTGGTGCCGGCCCCGATGTCGGTGCCCAGCGCAACCTTGACCCCGAAGCGCTTCGTGCGCTCCAGATCGAACAGGCCGCTGCCGAGAAACAGGTTGGAGGTCGGGCAGAAGGCGCAGGCGCACCGGGCCTGGCCCATGCGGCCCAGTTCCCGGTCGCTCAGATGGATGGCGTGGGCGAACAGCGAGCGGTCGGTGACCAGGCCGAAGCGGTCGTAGACGTCCAAGTAGTCGGCCGCCTCTGGGAAGGCCTGGCGGGTGGCCTCGATCTCGGCGGGGTTCTCCGACAGATGGGTCTGCATCCAGACATCCGGGTTGTCGGCCACCAGCCGGCCGGCCAGGGTCAGCTGCTCCCGGGAACTGCCCAGGGCGAACCGCGGCGTCACCGCATAGCCCAGCCGTCCACGGCCTCGCCAGGCGCGAATCAGCGCCTGCGTCTCATCAGCCCCGCCCGCCGCGCTGTCGCGCAGCCCCTCCGGTCCCTGGTCCATCAGGCATTTGCCGGCGATCAGCCGCATGTCGCGCCCAAGCGCCGCCTCGAACAGAGCCTCGACCGACCCGGCGTGCACGGATCCGAAGACCATGGCGGTCGTCGTGCCGTGAGCCAGCAGGCTACCGACGAACCGCCCTGCCGCCTCCCTGGCGTGGGCGGGATCGGCGAAGGCCCGCTCGGCC
Organism: Caulobacteraceae bacterium; assembly: GCA_004144935.1. Classification (GTDB taxonomy): domain Bacteria; phylum Pseudomonadota; class Alphaproteobacteria; order Caulobacterales; family Caulobacteraceae; genus Caulobacter. The sequence goes on from SDZP01000446.1 coordinate 760, forward strand.
GGGAAGGTGTAGCGCTGCAGCCAGTCCAGCAGCGCCCCGCCGGGCGAGGCGATCATGTCCAGCTGCGGGAAGTGGATGTGGGCGTCGACGAAACCCGGCGTCAGGATGCGGCCGGGCAGGCTCTCGACCGGCGTGCCCTCCGGCAGGCTCGCGCCCAGGTCGTTCCAGTCGCCGGCGGCGACCACCCGTCCGTCCTCGACCAGCAGCAATCCGTCCGGAAAATGCCGCAATGCCGCCGCATTCGAGGCGGGGTCGCCAATCGTCCAGACCAGTTCCGACCGCCATCCTCGCAACTCTGTCATCGACCACGGGTCTCCCGCGAGACGACGCGTCCCGGCTTGCGGATGTCATAGCACGATGACGCGGTCGCCAACGGTTGACGTTGACCCAAAAACGACCGTCGTTCGCCTGACGCGCGATCTACCCCCCAAACTAGGCACGTCTGTACAAAATTCTGGATGGACGTTCGCCTCGCCCTCGCCTAGGTTCGCCGAACGATGTTTCACTGGGGGTGGGGTGCGTCTGCGCGCTCGCTCCAAAGATTTCGCAACCTGAGGGGGCTGCCCATTATGTCCGTTACCATCCGCAACCGTCGTCGCGTGTCCTTGCTGGCGAGCTCGTCGCTGGTCGCCGCCAGCCTGCTGGCCGGGGTCGTCGGCCTCACCAGCCTGGCCCCGAGCGTCGCCATGGCCGCCGACGAATGCGGCAACCCCTCGGCCAACGCCGGGGCGCCCGATACCCTGACCTGCGCCGGCGCCTATGTGACCATCGACTACACGGCGACGACCAACGGCAACCTGACCCTCAATATGCAGGACGGCGTCACCGTCATCGGCGGTCTCTACGCCACCGGCAACGCCGGCGAGAACATCACCGTGCGGGCGACCACCACGGCCCCGGGTCTCGGCGATCCGACCATCGGCAACGCCACCGGCTACGCCATCCAGCTGCAGGGCAATGGTCCGTCGGTCATCGTCGACCTGCGCACCTCCGATCCGGGCGTCGATGTGGCGCCGCAGATCGGCGGCCTGCGCGGCATCTTCGCCGACAACAACGCCGGCAACGTCACCATCCGCATGAACGAAGGCGCCATCGGCGCCTCGGGCGGCTTCGGGATCAACGCCGTCGCCACCGGCGGCGACGTGCTGATCAACCTGACCAACGGCACGACCGTCTCGGCCAACAGCACCGCCATCCGGGCGCTCTCGGACGGCGTCGTGAACATCACCACCACCGGCCTGATCAGCTCCAACCAGACCGGCATCTTCGCCAGCGGCGCGGGCGGCGTCTTCATCGAAACGGGCGCCGTCAGCGGCCTCGGCCCGGCCGGCATCCAGGCGCAGTCCTCGGGCGGCCCTGCCGTCGTCACCACCAACGGCGCCGTGAGCGGCGGCGTCGGCATCATCGCCAACGCCGGCGGCGGCGGCGCCTCGGTCGTCACGCTGGGCGGCAACGTCACCGGCCTGACCGGCTCGGGCGTCGTCATGGACGTCAACGCCGGCTCGCTGCTTCTGGTCAGCAACGGCAACACCATCACCGGCGCCACCAACGGCGTCACCGTCACCGCCAGCGGCGTCAGCCTGGTCGATGTCATCGCGGCGGATGTGACCGCCAACGGCGGCAACGGCATCGACGTGACCGCCACCCACCCCAATGCGGCGGTCTTCGCGTCCTCCACGGGCCTGATCACCGCCACGGGCGACGGCGTCAACATCGACGCGGTCGGCGAGGCCACCGCCACGGTCAATGACGTGACGGCCGGCGGCGCCGGCGTTGTCGTCGACAGTGCCCAGAACGACGCCACCATCAACGTCAACGGCAACGTCACCGGCGGCGGCGGCGTTTCGGCCACGGCCGGCGCCGGCGTTGTCGTCGACAGTGCCCAGAACGACGCCACCATCAACGTCAACGG